>JBFJKG010000457.1:0-2243 GCA_041635075.1 Solimonas sp. | reverse complement strand
GACGATCAGGGCCAGTATCGCGGCGGCCCGGCCTACTACATCGAAAAGGCGATGGGCCAGAAGTGGTACGCATGGCTGTTCGCAGTCGCCACGGTCATCTCCACTGGCTTGCTGCTACCCGGCGTGCAGGCCAACAGCATCGCGCTGGGCATGAGCAATGCCTGGAACATCACACCGGTCGCGACCGCGCTGGGACTCTGCCTCGCACTGGCGTTCATCATCTTTGGTGGCGTCAAGCGCATCGCACATTTTGCGCAGCTGGTGGTGCCGTTCATGGCGGCAGCCTACCTGCTGGTGGCACTCACCATCATGTTCATCAATGCTGACAAGCTTCCCGCTGTCGTCGCGTTGATCTTCAGCAGCGCGTTTGGCACCGAAGCCGCCTTTGGCGCGGTACTGGGCCTGGCGGTGGAATGGGGCGTCAAGCGCGGCATTTACTCCAACGAAGCCGGACAAGGTACCGGCCCTCATCCAGCGGCGGCAGCCGAGGTCTCGCACCCCGCCAAACAGGGTTACGTACAGGCGTTTTCGGTTTACGTCGACACGTTGCTGGTCTGCTCCTCCACCGCCTTCATGATTCTGTCGACCGGCCTGTACAACGTTGTGGCCCCGACCGGCGGAATGTTGGTTGAAGCCCTGCCCGGTATCGAGGCCGGCCCCGGCTACACCCAGAGCGCAGTGGAAACGGTGTTGCCGGGCTATGGCGCCGGCTTTGTTGCACTGGCGCTGCTGTTCTTCGCCTTCACCACCATCGTGGCCTACTACTACATGGCCGAAACCAATATCGCCTACATCAACCGCAAGGTGCATCGTCCGTGGATGGTGCTGGCCTTGCGCTTGGGCATCATCACCGCTGTGTATTACGGCACCGTCCGTGGCGCGACGGTTGCGTGGGCCTTGGGCGACATCGGCGTCGGAATGATGGCCTGGCTCAATATCGTCGCCACCCTGATTCTGCAGCGACCGGCGCTATCGGCATTGGCGGACTATGAACGCCAGAAGAAGGCCGGCAACGAGCCGGTGTTCGATCCAGAGGCCCTAGGTATTCGCAACGCAACGTTCTGGCGCGAGCGCTTGCGTGACCGACCCACGGCCACCCCCAAGGGTGACTAAGCCGCGTCCGCGGACGCAGGCGCTCGCCAAGTGGCAGGCGCCATGGCGGGAATGCGCGCCAGCGCTGCGTCCGGCAGCGTGGCCGCCTGCGCGCACAGGTCACGCCAAACGCGAACCTGAAACGTCTTGACGACCGTGCGCACCGGAGCGCCACGCCAGACCAGATCAAACAGGGCCTCATTGCGATCAAATGCGCGTTCGTTCCAGCGGCGCTGGCCCTGATTCCGATAGCGCTGATAGGCCGCTGCATTGGCCTGCATCAACGGCACAAAGCAGGACTGGACCCAAGCCATCAATGGCGCGAGGTCAGCGTGCAAACTCACGCTGCCAGCGCTGCCGACGTGCTGGCCCGCGGCAATCGCGTCCAGCCACGCACCCAATTCCGGTGCGCGCGTTCGCAAGTGGCGGGAGGCGGACGGATCTGAAAGGTTCATCGCCAGCTGTCCGTAGACCGCGGCATCGGCCAGCGTGAAGCGGTCCCCCAGCAGGTAGGGCCGTTGCGACAGCGCTTGCCTGAGCGCATCGATCAACTCATCCCAGGCCTGCCGCAACAGCGCATGCGTGGCCGGGAAGCCGGCGCGCGACGGGCACTGCGGAAGGCCATCCTCTGGCTGTGAGATATCGGCAGCCGCTACCGAGAACAGATAGGGCAGGCGTCGCGTCTGTCGGCGTGAGAAATGCCTGGCAATCAGCGGTCGCAGTGGGCGCGGAGCCAGACTGCGGAACTCTTCGGCCAGGCGCGCGCCTGCGACGTTGTCGTTGCGCGAGTACACCCAGCGATGATGGTGCGCGAGGTACAGACCGACTTCATCCAGCGCCTCGTCTATCAATCGGCAAACAAAGCCCAGCAGTGGATCGGCGGGAATCAGCGACTCGCAGCCGTTTGCCGGCAGCTGATCCAACCAGACAGCAATGGCGCTGCTGTCCACATGCACGCCGCCGTCTTGAGTCAACAGATACGGCACCAGCGGGTATTCATCCAACGGATCGCTGACCGGCCACCGCTGGACTGAACGAGTCCACTGGGCGTGCTTGAGCCGCAGCGCCAGCCTCAGGTTCTCAAACGGGCCTCCGCCATCCGGCCTCCGCAGTACCGGTAGCTGACGGTATCGGCACAGCGCTTCCGTCTT
>JBFJKG010000456.1:0-2245 GCA_041635075.1 Solimonas sp. | reverse complement strand
TTATCTTGATGAATCGTTACAGGAGAATGAGATGAAACGCCTATTTGCCGGCAACTTGCCCACCGACACCACCGAACGCGAGCTGACCGAAATGTTCTCGGCTTTTGGCAAGGTGTTTTCGATCAAGCTGATGCAGGATGTGTTCAGCGGCCAGTGCAAGGGCTTTGGTTTTGTCGAGATGGAAGGCCACGAGGCGCGCGCAGCAATCGCCGGTCTCAACGGCAAAGAACTCCGCGGCAAGCCGCTCAAGGTCAACGAAGAGCAGCCACGCGACAAGTTCGGCAAGGGGCCGCGTCGCCGTTGAGGCGTCGGTAGCGACACCCCCCAAAAGCCCGCCGCGGACTGGATCCGCGGCGGGCTTTCTCGTTCCGGGCCGTGTTATTCGGGTGTCAGCGTACGCGCCCCGCGCTCGGAGCCCAGAATCAGGACGTCGGCGCGGCGGCGTGCGAACAGGCCGACGCAGACGACACCTGTGATCAGATTGATCTGCGCTTCCATGGCGACCGGGTCGAGTATTTCCAGCCCGCGCACGTCGAGGATGATGTTGCCGTTGTCGGTCACAAAGCCTTCGCGCAGCTGCGGCCGGCCACCGATCCGGACCAGTTCGCGGGCCACGTAGGCCTGCGCCATCGGAATCACTTCCACCGGCAGCGGGAAGGCGCCGAGGACATCGACCAGTTTGGACTCGTCGGCAATGCAGACAAACTGGCGGCTGGCGGCGGCTACGATCTTCTCGCGCGTCAGCGCGCCGCCGCCGCCCTTGATCAGGTGCAGATGGCGGTTGGATTCGTCGGCGCCGTCGACGTAGATCGACAGCGTCCCGGCGCCATTGAGGTCCAGTACCGGGATGCCAGCGCGCTTCAGGCGCTCGCTGCTGGCGTTGGACGAAGACACCGCACCGGCGACATCGAGCCGCCGCTCGGCCAGCAAGTCGATGAAATGGTTGACAGTGGAGCCGGTGCCGACGCCCAGAACCTCGCCAGGGACCACATAGGCGAGGGCGGCTTCGGCGGCTTTGCGCTTGGCTAGATCTTGATTCATGGCGCTAGTGTCCGGGTTCCGCTGGCGGGTTTCCAGTTGTTTGTCTGTGCACGGGCGGGCGCGCTCCAAACAGTGCACTACCGACTCGAACCAGCGTCGAGCCCTCGGCGATGGCCGCCTCGAGATCGCCCGACATGCCCGCAGACAGAGTGTCGAATCCAGGCCCCTGAGCGGCCCGGATCTGACGAAACAGGTACTGCAGCTCGCGGAACGGCGCGCGCGCGTCGTCGTCACCGGCGGGCGCGGGCACCGCCATCAAGCCGCGTAGCTGCAGGCGGGGCAGGCGCGAGATCGCAGCGCACAGTTCAGCGGCTTCGGTGGGGGCGCAGCCGGACTTGCTGGCTTCGCCGGAAATGTTCACCTGCACGCAGATCTGCAGTGGCGCCAATTGCGGGGGCCGCTGGTCCGAGAGTCGTAGCGCGATCTTCAGGCGATCGACGCTGTGCACCCAATCAAAATGTGCCGCGATGTCGCGGGTCTTGTTCGCCTGGATCGGGCCGATGAAATGCCATTCGGCGCCCAGCCCCGGCAGCTGCGACTGCTTGGCCAACGCCTCCTGCAGGTAGTTCTCGCCGAACCGCCGCTGGCCCGCAGCGTAGGCCGCGCGCACCGCTGCAGCGTCGAATGTCTTGCTGACCGCAACCAGTTCAACAGTGTCCACATGGCGCCCGCTGGCGATGCAAGCCTGTGCGATGCGCCTGCGCAGCGCCGCCAGATTGTTCTCAATATCGAGTATGTTGCCTTGCTGCGGCATTGCTTATAACGTGCCTAAAACGACATTAAACCGCATTCTCAGGGAGCTACAGGGACTATGGACATCGCGCAGCTGCTGACCTTCAGTGTCAAGCAGGGGGCTTCGGACCTGCACCTGTCGGCCGGCGTCGAACCCATGATCCGTGTCGACGGCGATCTCAAGCGCATCAATCTGCCGCCGCTGGACCACAAGCAAGTGCACGACATGGTGTATGACATCATGAACGACAAGCAGCGCAAGGCGTGGGATGAGTTTCTTGAGACGGACTTTTCATTCGAGATCCCCGGCCTTGCTCGCTTCCGTGTCAACGCGTTCACGCAGTCGCGCGGCTCCGGTGCGGTGTTCCGTACCATTCCGTCCAAGATCATGAGCCTTGAGGACCTCAAGTGCCCGTCCATCTTCAAGGAAATCTCCGAGTTTCCGCGTGGCATCGTGCTGGTGACCGGGCCC
>JBFJKG010000455.1:0-2266 GCA_041635075.1 Solimonas sp. | reverse complement strand
CTGGCGCGCAAGGTCGCCGCGTGGACCTTGCCGGAAGGCGCGCGTGGAAATCTTGAGTTCTTTGTTGAGCGGCTGGTGGCACGCAGCGTGGTGCCGCTTGCGCCGCTGGGAGCCCCTGCATGACTGCAATGCCTGCCGTTAGCTATCCGCAAGCGGAATCTGAAGCCCAACTGGTGCAGCGCCACGCTGAACTGGTCAAGCGTATAGCCCATCACCTGGCCGCACGCCTGCCTTCAAGCGTGGATGTCGATGATCTGATTCAGGCCGGCGTGATTGGCTTATTGGATGCCGTGCGCCACTTCAGTGACGACCGCGGCGCCTCGTTTGAAACCTACGCCGGAATCCGCATACGCGGCGCGATGCTCGACGAGCTGCGGCATACCGACTGGGCCCCGCGATCGGTGCACCGCCGACTGCGCGAGGTTGCCGACACGATCCGCAAGATCGAACAGCAGACCGGACGCGATGCGCGCGATGCCGAGGTGGCCGAGCGCATGGGCATATCGCTGGACGAGTACTACGCAGTTGTTCAGGACGCATCCCGCTGCCGCGTGCTCAGCATGGACGCTGGCGGCGAGGACGAGAACGAAACCCTGGACGCTGTCGACCCTTCGGTGGGGCCGCTCACCGAGCTGACCCAGGAGGAGTTCAAGGGTGAACTGACCGCTGCCATTGACGAGCTGCCCGAGCGCGAGCGCCTGGTGCTGTCGATGTACTACAGCGACGAACTGAATCTGCGTGAGATCGGCGAGGTGCTGCAGGTCAGCGAGAGCCGTGTATGCCAGATCCATGGCCAGGCGCTGCTGCGCCTGCGTGCGCGGTTGAAGGCCTGGCGCGATCTCGCTGCGGCTGCCTGAAACGTTACTTAGGGAACAAGGAATGGACAAGAACATCAGCATACTGGTGGTTGACGACTTCTCGACGATGCGTCGCATCGTCAGGAACCTGCTCGGCGACCTGGGCTACAGCAACATCACCGAGGCCGACGATGGCCGGTCGGCCTGGCCGATGCTGCAGGCCGGCAACTTCGACTTCGTGGTTACCGACTGGAACATGCCGGGCATGACCGGCATTGAACTCCTGCGCAACATTCGCGCGGATGCCCGCATCGCCAAGACGCCAGTGCTGATGGTGACGGCCGAGGCGCAACGCGAGCAGATCATCGAGGCCGCGCAGGCCGGCGTGAGCGGATACATCATCAAGCCGTTTACCGCGCAAACGCTGAAGGAGAAGCTCGACAAGATCTTCCAGCGTCTGACAGAGGCGGCCTGACCGTGGACTTTGACGGCCGCCGGCGTCTGGCTGATGCCCTGCGTGAGGCGGTCAGGCTATGGGACGCCGGCAAGACCATAGAGTTTGATCGCGCCTTCGAGGCGTTGCTGCTGCAGCGCGAGAAGGGCCTGTACGCGCATGTGTCGCGTCTGACACGTGGCTTGCATCAGCAGGTTGTGGAGATGCACTACGACAAGCATCTGGCGCAGCTCGCAGGTGACGAGATGCCGGATGCCCGTCATCGTCTCGACTACATCATGCAGATGACCGAGAAGGCGGCGCACCGGACCCTTGATCTGGTCGACCAGGCACGCGCGGTGACCGAGAGCCTCACCGTCGCAGCTGCACACCTGAAGGATGCCGAGTCCGTGCTGGCGGAAACGCACCCGGATACCGCCAACGTCGGCGTGCTGATACACGACGTGCGCACCAGCCTGGAGGCGGACGCGGCGCGGCTGCGCTCGACCTTGACCGACCTTGCCCAGGCCCAGGAATACCAGGACATCTCAGGCCAGGTCATCAAGCGCGTCATCACCCTGGTGCGCAATGTCGAGACCGCACTGCTGGAGCTGCTGCGCCTGTCGGGTGCGCCCCTACAGTCCGCGCCTTCGGTGCCGTTAAAGCCAGCGTCCGCTGTACTTGCGGGGCCTGCCGTTGAAGGACTGGGGCCGCGTGCAGCCAGTCAGCAGGACGCCGACGCCTTGCTTGCCGATCTGGGTTTCTGATTCATGAGTGCAACTGCCGACGACGATATTCGCAGCGATTTTCTGGCCGAGGCCGGGGAACTGATCGAGCGCGTGGGCAGCCAGCTGGTTGAACTGGAGACCCGTCCGGATGACAGCGAACTCCTGAACGCCATCTTCCGCGCGTTTCACACGGTGAAGGGCGGCGCCGGCTTTCTGGGGCTGACGCCGCTGGTGGAGCTGTGCCATGCCACCGAGGATGTCTTCAACGCCCTGCGCAGCGGTCGGCGCGCGGTCGATCCGACCTTGCT
>JBFJKG010000454.1:0-2269 GCA_041635075.1 Solimonas sp. | reverse complement strand
GGCGAATTACTGTCTGACCGCGAGCGGGACGGCGGTTTCCCGGACCTGCCGCTGCTCAAGCAAGCGATTCGCGATCGCACGGCCCCGGGGCGTGACCTGGGTCATAGCGACCGCAAACAGGGTGACGGCTCAAGCGCCTGATCCGGCAGCGTCTGGCATCCAGAGCAGGCGCGCGGATGCATCCAGGTGCGCAGTAACCAGCGCATGCTGTGCATGGCGTTGCGCTAGCATCCGCGCGGTGGCGGGTGCGGTATCCAGCAGGCAGTAGGCCGGCTCCGGCCAACCACCATCGCAGTCACTGTTGCGTGCGGGCAGGTGGCGCACCCCCAGGGCGGCCAGATCATCGCCGAGCCGGCGTAGTCGCACTGCGTTCTCGGTAGCGGTCAGGGGCTCGGAACGTGGATTGCAGGCAGTGATCAGGTGCCACCATTGCTGGCAGCCCAGCCCGCGCAGCCTGCGGTCCAGCAAGGGATGCCGACACCCGATCCGGATCCGGTGTGTCTGGCTGCGAACGCTCACCGTATAGACCGCCGCCTCATACGCGGCCTGCAGCGCGGGGCTGCGCGGGCTCATGATGCGTGTAGCACCGCAAGCAGGAGCTGATCAAAGGCCTGGGCCACACGCTCCAAGCAGTCGTTGAGCGTGTGCTCGGCATCCAGCAGTAGCAATTCCGCTCGATGCGCAGAGGCAAAGCGGATCGCGCGCTCCGCCGGCACCACGGCATCTCGCCAGCCATGCACCACGCTGCAGCGCGCCGGAATCTGCTCGGGTTCTTCGTCCCATCCGGGGAAGTAGAGCGCGGGTGCCATCAGGAACAGCGCGCTGGGGCGCAGCTCGGCGCAGGCCATCGCCGACACATAGCCGCCCATGCTGGAGCCGGCCAGTACCAGACGGTTTGCCTCGGGCCTGAGTGTCTTCAGCTGTCGCAGCCGGACCCCGGGATCATGCGTGTGACTATAATCCGGACTGAGTACGTCAAAGCCACGCTGACGCGCCGTCTCGGCCAGACGCGTGATCTTGTGACCCCAGGGGCCGCTCTCTTTGCCGTGGGCAAAGACGACGAGATTTTCGATCATCGTTGAATCAGGACTTGAGGACGCGAGCATGATACTGAAAGCCCGCAAGCCAGCGGCTGAAGCAGAGGATGAGCGGGGCAATCGGCGCAAGCGACGCAGCCGCAAGGATCCGGTCGACGTGCAGTTGAGCGTTTCATTCCGGTTCGGCGATGAACCCGAGGATCGGGTGACGATGATTGATCAGCGCCGCATCCCGATGGTGGGCGGTCTGCTCGCCAACCGCGACCGCATCATTCGCGGCTTCGTCACCCTGCTGACACGGACCGCGTTGACGCAACCGCGCCTGGCCAGGCAACTGTTTCCGTTGGCGCGACTGGTGCCCACACGCAAGAGCAAGAGCAAGAGCAAGAAATGAAGCCGCTACAGTACTTCAATGTCATCACGCTGCTGTTGTGCCTGACCTTTTTCGTTACGCTGGGCGTGGTCACGCTGATGTATGCCTGGAACCTGGATGTATCTCCGCGCATGCGTAGTGAATGGCCCAAGGTTTCCGCGGTCACCGCCGTGTTTGGCGGCATGAGCCTCATCTCCTTCGCGGCCTTCTGGTCGCAACGCCGCAAGCTCAGCTGGCGCTGGCCAGCACAGGGCCTGCTGGTGATCGCGCTGGTGGCCGGTACGCTGCTGCTGCGGAGCATCCTGAGCTAGCCCCAGCTAGCCCCCGCGTTTTGGCCTGAATCTAATCTAGGAGTCCGCATGGAATACCCGAAGCCCAAGCAGTGGGAAGTCCTGAGTTGGGTGCCGATCATCTCCGGCCTGTACTGGCTGCTTGCGCAGACGGGTGCCAGCTGGCTGCTGTGGGCGCTGACCCCGGGATCGTTCCTGCTGGCCAGCGGTGTCGCACTGCTGTTGATCCCGGGTGATCTGCGCATCTATGGGCTGATGGCCATCGGCAGTGTGGTCGGCGCCTTGTTGACGATACCGGTGCTGATCATCGCTGATGCAGGCACCGCGTTCTTCACGCTGTTGGGTTCCCTTGCCAGCTTCCTGGTAGCCGGCCGTGTGGGGTTGATGCGTGAACCACGCTATCCCGGCGCACTGGAGCCCGAATCGTCTACGCGCATGGATGCCAAGGTCGGCATCGATGAATTTGTGCTCGGCTACTTCGTCATTGCCGCGCGCGTACCCAGCGGTGAGCTGGCAGGGCGCATGTGCGACGAGGCCCTGCAACTGGAAGACGCCTTGCGCGCACGTGG
>JBFJKG010000453.1:0-2271 GCA_041635075.1 Solimonas sp. | reverse complement strand
TAGCTGATCGCCACACCATCAATGCCTGTATTGCTGAACAGCCAGCCGTCAAAGGTCTGTTCATTTGCGCGCCAGGCTGAGTTTCCGATCCAGCGTGCGTTGTCGAATACCAGGCGCTGACGGCCAAGCTGGACCTGGCTACCCGCGTAGCCGCTGTAGCGAAGCAGCCAGCGGTTGAGCGCCGCGCCGGTCGGGTCCGGAATCACCGGCCGCGTGACCTGACCGTTGTGCTTGCTGTTATAGGCGTCGCGATCAAACGCGGCGACATTCTCCCACTCAACGCTGGCATCCCAACCGTTCCAGCGTTGCGTGCCGTAGCCCATCCGTGTGCGCAGGGTCAGCGCCGTGGCGAGGTCGGGGGTCATCGGGTTATCTGAGCTGACGCGTTCGGCGCGCGCGCGCAGATCCAGGGTCGGTGTTCCTTCGCGCACGGCTGCCGACAGCGCCGACCAGGGTTCCAACATGGCTGGACTTGGCAGCGGTGCCAGTCCGATGAGTAGTGCAAGGGTCTGGCAGCGGCGCGCAGTAACCCCTGACGAGTGTTTCGTCATAAAAAGAAGTTCTCCAGAAGGCACCCTCGCGGGCACAAAAAAAGCGCCGCCCCGAACCCGTACGGATGCACAGGTCAGAGCGACGCCTTCGTCTATATCTAGCAGTGGCAGCTCGCGCCCGCCGTTGGGCTGCCTCCCGCATACCGCCAGAAAGCGACGCTACCCCGCAGCCCTAGCACCAGCAAGCAACATGCCAGCACCAAAGCTGGGCATGGAACTTGCGATGAGCGCTGCGCCCCCACTGCCGGACACTTTCGCCTCATGCGCGTGATGCTTGTCGACGATAACCAGAGCCGCCTGTCGCTATTGCACAGCGCACTGGTTGAGGAAGGTCATGAAGTCGTCGCGCGTCTGGGTACGGCCGCCGACCTGCTGGAAGCGGTCAAGCGCGAGGCCCCGGATATCGTGCTGATCGACGTCGATGCACCGAGCCGCGACACCCTGGAATCACTGTCACAGATCAACCGCGATGTGCCGCGGCCCGTGGTCCTGTTTGCCGCGCACAGCGACAACGAGACCATACGCCGCGCCTTACGGGCTGGCGTCAGCGCCTATGTGGTTGACGGGCTGGCACCGACCCGCCTGCGTTCGGTGATTGAAGTCGCGATTGCCCGTTTTCACGAACACCGCAGCCTCGTCGCCGAACTGGACGAAGCCAAGAGTCGCCTCGCCGACCGCCGCGACATCGATAGGGCCAAGGGCATCCTGATGAGCCGCCGCGGCCTCAGTGAGGAGCAGGCCTACGAGCAACTGCGCAAGCTGGCGATGGATCGCAATATCCGCATCGGCGATGCGGCACGGGCGCTGGTCGCCGCGGCAGAACTGATATGAAGGCCTCTCCTGCACCCGAGCGCAGTTCACTGACCCTGGGCCTGATGCCACTGGTGGACGCCGCACCGCTGGTCGTGGCGCAAGCCGCCGGCTATTTCGCCCGCGAGGGTCTCGCGGTGGAACTGTCCTGCGAGCGTGCCTGGGCCAGCATTCGCGACAAGGTGGCTGCCGGCATGCTCGACGGTGCCCACATGCTGGCGCCGATGCCCTTGGCCGCGACCCTGGGGCTGGACCCGATACAGCGGCCGATGCTGGCCGCAGCATCGCTGAATCAGGGGGGCAGTTCGATCTGCGTCTCCAACGCGCTGCATCAACGTCTGCTCGCGCAGTTGGACAGCACAGCGCCCCGCAGCGGTGCGGCCGATCCACTGGCCTGGGCCCGGTCGCTGCGTCGGGTGATGGAAGCCGAGCGCGGCACGCAACGGCCGCTGACGCTGGCGCATGTCTTTCCGTACTCGACGCACCATTACGATCTGCGCTGGTGGCTGGCCAGTGCCGGCATCCATCCGGACCGTGATCTGAATCTGGTGGCAATACCGCCCTCGCTGATACTGGAACAACTGCAAAGCGGCCACATCGATGGCTGCTGCGTCGGCAGCCCGTGGCCGCAGATGGCGCAGGACCAAGGCTGTGGCCACGTGCTGTTTGGCAAACAAGCGCTGTGGAGCAGCGGCCCCGAGAAGGTGTTCGGTGTCACGCATGCCTGGGCGGAAGCGAACCCGGCGACGTTGCAGGCGCTGTTGCGCGCGTTGATAGAAGCCGGACGCTGGCTGGATGATCCCGCGCATCACGCGCAAGCCGCGGAATGGATGTGCGACGGCGGCTATCTGCCCGCCACACGCGCACAGGTGCTGGCGGCCCTGCCGCAGCTCCGCTTTCACGAAGGCGC
>JBFJKG010000452.1:0-2275 GCA_041635075.1 Solimonas sp. | reverse complement strand
GCATTCTTCTTGATCGCCTCGTATAGCATCGGTTCGCCACGCTGAAACAGGTCGTTGAGCCCGCCAACGATAAACGTCGGAATCTTGACCCGATCCGCCACTTCGATGGGGGAGCGCGTGCGCCAGAACTCGCTGTCATAGTTCAGGCCACCGACCCCGAGCAGTGACTGCGCAATGGTTGGCACCTGAAAGCCGGTGACAGCATCAAGCACATGGTCGAGAACCAGCGGAATGCTGTCCGGAGAGGGTTCTGCGGGAATCACGCCGAGCGCCGTCACCAAACCCATCCACAACGGAATGAAGCCGACGTTGACCTGCCCCCCGCTGAAGACAATGTCGCGGTAGGCGTCTGCCATCGGCACGATCGCAAAGACGGCCTGATGCGCCGGGTGCTGGTGTGCGGCAGTGAAGATCTGAGTGATCCCCATAAACGAAGGCCCCCAGGTACCGACGCGGCCATTGCTCCAGGGCTGGCTGGCCACCCAATCCATGACCTCCCGATAATCCGCCTGCTCGGTGGCGCCAAAGGCCTCCCAGTCCCCTTCCGACGCACCTGTCCCCCGCACATCCACCGCGACGTGGGCATAGCCCCGCTGGATGAAATAGTCGTTGAAGGTCGGAAACGCCGGCACCGCACTGGCGAGGCTCTTGGCGTAGCCGGTCTGGGTCAGAATCACCGGCACCGGTGCGCTGGCGGGAACGCCGTCTGCATCAGCAGGCAAGGCAACCTTGACCGACAGGCGCACACCATCGCGCATCGTGATCATCTGGGTTGGCAGAAACGCGACGCCCGGGTAATCCTCTGCGCGCTCATAACTGCTCCACTTGCCACCGCCGACTGCGGCGTCACCCGTCCCGGAACTGCTGCCACAGGCCGCCAGCAACAGCGAAATCAGGGCTGCCGAGAGCAGCACGATGCGCCGAGCGCAACGGGTATTGATACGGTCATTCACACGTGGTCTCCTCCACCGCCCGGCTCACTGGGGCCGGTATGAATATGCTGCCACAGTCACCGACTGCTGCCTGTCGGAAATCTCTGTGCTGGTCGCGCACCCGCTGCGCCTGCGATGATGTACCGCCCCTTCCGTGATCGCGGGCGGGTTTGCACTGCCATCTACCGACATGCTGAAAGCCCCCTCGCCGACCCGACACAACCTGCGCGCCGCCGCCGCCCGCGCCGTACAACGCGTGCTGCGTGGCCGCAGCCTGGACGATGCGCTGTCAGCAACCACCCGGTTTGACGTACCCGCAGATGGCGCCATGGCGCGCGCGCTGGCCTATGGCGTGTTGCGCGATCTCAGCCTGCTGCAGCACATCGCCTCACGGCTACTTGAAAAGCCGATGCCGCCGGACGACGAGATTCATATCCTGATCCTCGTCGGCCTGCAGCAACTGCGCGCCCTCAACACCCCGGCTCACGCAGCCATCAACGAAACCGTCGGCGCCGTGGAATCACTGAAGCGCCCGAACGCCCATGGGCTTGTCAACGCCGTGCTGCGCCGCTACGTACGCGAAGCCGAGGCTCTGGAAGCCGCGCTGCCCAGCTACCCGCCCACGCGCTACTCGCATCCGGCGTGGATGGCCAAGGCGCTACAGCAAAACTGGGCCGAGCAGTGGGAACCGATCATGGCAGCAAACAATGTGCAGGGGCCCCTCACGCTGCGCGTCAACCGGCGGCGCCTGTCGCGCGACGAGTACATGAAGCGCCTGTTGGAAATGAACATCGCCGCCGAGGCCGTAGCGCATGTCGCGGATGCGGTGCAGCTCGGAGAACCACGTGCTGTCGAGAGAGTGCCCGGCTTCAGCACCGGCCAGGTTTCGGTACAGGACGCCTCGGCCCAGCTCGCGGCGGACCTGATGGATCTGCGGCCCGGCCTCAGAGTACTCGATGCCTGCGCGGCCCCCGGCGGCAAGACCGCGCACCTGCTGGAACGTGAAGATGTCACCGTGCATGCGCTGGACAACGACCCGCAGCGCCTAGTGCGCATCGACGAGAACCTGCAGCGACTCAAGCTCACAGCCCAGGTCATCGTTGGCGACGCCGGCGAGCCGGGCCGCTGGTGGGATGGCACCGCCTACGATCGCATTCTGCTGGATGCACCGTGCTCGGGAACCGGCGTCATTCGTCGCCACCCCGACATCAAGTGGCTGCGCCGCGACTCCGATGTCACGGCCCTGCAGGACACCCAGCTTGCCTTGCTGAAGGCGACCTGGACCACTCTGGCCCCCGGGGGGCGCCTGGTTTATGCAACTTGCTCAATCCTGCAGGCCGAGG
>JBFJKG010000451.1:0-2283 GCA_041635075.1 Solimonas sp. | reverse complement strand
GTCGCCCACCGGCAATCGCATCGCAGTGTCCATGGAGGTGTTTCCCGAGTGCGGTGGCAAACTGGAATGCACCACGGCCAGGCTCAAGCAGGTGGCCGACAGCAAGGCCAGTGGCATGCTGTTTGACCGGCTATTTGTCCGACACTGGGATACGTGGAAGAACGGCACGCGAGCACAGCTGTTCACGCTGACCCTGAATGCCGATGGCACGGCCCGCAATCCCATATTGGTCAGCCGCGATATAGACGGTGATGTACCAACCAAGCCCTTCGGCGACGACGCCGACTTCACCTTCTCCCCCAACGGCAAGGATCTGGTTTTCGTCGCGCGCATTGCGGGCCGCACCGAGCCCTGGAGCACCAACCTGGATCTGTGGCAGGTGCCGGCTGACGGCTCGGGCAAGCCGGTCAACCTCACCGACGCCAACGACGCCACCGACACACAGCCGGTGTATTCACCAGACGGCTCGACGTTGGCATGGCGCGCCATGAAGCGACCCGGCTTCGAAGCCGACCGCTACGCGCTGATGCTGCGTGACCTCAAGACCGGCGTCACCCGTGAAATCGCACCGGACTGGGATCGCTCCGCCGACAGCCTGGCATTTTCCGCAGACGGCAAGACGCTATACACCCAGGCGGACGACCTTGGCCAGCATCGGCTGTTTGCGGTGGACATCGCCTCCGGCACCATCAGCGCGCTGGTAGGCGACGGCAATACCGCCGGCTTCACGGTAGGCGCCGGCCACATCGTCTATGCACGCAATGACCTGTCATCCCCGGACGACCTCTATCAGCTGAGCCTGGCCGACGGCAGCGTTACCCGTTTGACCCGCCATAACACGGACAGGCTGGCCGGCGTGCGCTTTGGCGTCGGCGAACAGTTCACGTTCAAAGGCTGGAATGACGAAACCGTGTATGGCTACGTGGTCAAGCCCTGGAATTATCAGAAGGGCAAGAAGTATCCGGTTGCTTTCATCATCCATGGCGGCCCGCAAGGCAGCATGGGCAACGACTGGCACTACCGCTGGAATCCGCAGACCTATGCCGGCCAGGGCTACGCCGTCGTCTTCATCGATTTTCACGGCTCCACCGGCTACGGCCAGGCGTTCACGGACTCGATCTCAGGTGACTGGGGCGGCAAGCCTCTGGTGGACCTGCAGAAGGGTTGGACGCATGCGCTGAAGACCTACGACTTTCTGGATGGCAACAAGGCCGCGGCGCTTGGTGCCTCCTATGGCGGCTACATGATCAACTGGATAGCGGGCCAATGGCCCGACGCCTTCAAGGCGCTGGTCAATCACGACGGCGTGTTCGACAACCGCAGCATGTATTACAGCACCGAGGAGCTGTGGTTCGACGAATGGGAGCATCGCGGCACCTACTTCGACGCTCCGGAAAATTACGAGAAGCACAATCCAGCCAACCACGTGAAGAACTGGAAGACGCCGATGCTGGTCATACATGGCGAGAAGGACTATCGCATTCCGGCCGAACAGGGCCTCGCAGCCTTCACCGCCCTGCAGCGCCGTGGTGTCCCCAGCCAGCTACTGGTCTTTCCCGACGAGAATCACTGGGTGCTGAAGCCGAGGAACAGCGTGCAGTGGCATGAGACGGTACAGGCATGGCTCAAGCGCTGGATCGGCAACTGATCACCGGGGAGCCACGAATCATGTGCAGACTACGCATTACCTTGCTGGCCGCCGCAGTTGTCGCCAGCGCCTGCGCGACATTGCCACCACCGACCGGCCCGCTGAGCACCTTTGCATCCACCGCCGCCAGCCCGCCCCCACGGGCGGTGCTGGACAGCATTACCGCGGCCGACCTGCTGCGACATATCGAAGTACTGGCATCCGACAAGTTTGAAGGGCGCGCGCCAGGGACCGCTGGCGAAGACCTGACCGTGGCCTACCTGACGGAGCAGTTCAGACACATGGGGCTCAAGCCTGGAAATCCGGACGGTAGCTACGTTCAGGATGTGCCGCTGGTTGGCATCGACGGCACCCCCACGATGAGCCTCGCAGTGGGCGGCAAGGCGATGCAACTTGAGTACCGCAAGGACTTCGTCGCAACAACCGCGCGCTTTGTGCCGCGGGTGGACGTCAAGAAATCAGAACTGGTGTTTGTCGGCTACGGCGTGCAGGCGCCGGAATACGACTGGGACGACTACAAGGGTCTGGATGTCAAAGGCAAAACGCTGGTCATGCTGATCAACGACCCCGCCATCCCCGATCCCAAACATCCGGATCAACTGGATCCGCAGATGTTCCGTGGCAAGGCGATGACC
>JBFJKG010000450.1:0-2284 GCA_041635075.1 Solimonas sp. | reverse complement strand
GAAGCGGAAGTGCATGACATCGCCTTCGCGCACGATGTATTCCTTTCCTTCCAGGCGCCATTTGCCGGCTTCCTTGGCGCCGGTTTCACCCTTGAACTGGATGAAGTCGTCATAGGCGATGACTTCGGCGCGGATGAAGCCTTTCTCGAAATCGGTATGGATCACGGCGGCGGCCTGCGGGGCGGTGGCACCCACGCGGACTTGCCAGGCGCGCACTTCCTGCACGCCGGCGGTGAAGTAGGTCTGCAGGCCCAGCAGATCGTAGGCGCCGCGGATCACGCGGTTGAGGCCCGGTTCTTCCAGGCCCAAGTCTGAGAGGAAGGCCAGCTTGTCTTCCTCGTCCAGCAGGGCAATTTCGGCTTCGATTGCGGCGCAGACGGCAACCACTTGCGAGCCTTCGGCAGCAGCGTAGTCCTGCACGCGCTTGAGATAGTCGTTGCCGTCCTTGAGGCCGGCTTCATCCACGTTGGCGATATACAGCGCTGGCTTTGCGGTGATGAAGGAGAACTCGCGCAGCTGCGCACGCTCTTCAGGCTCCAGTGCCAGTGAGCGCACCGGGCTGCCGGTGTCCAGGTGGGCCTGCACGCGCTTGAGCAGCTCTACGCGGGCAATGGCTTCCTTGGCGCCGGTCTTGGCCGCCTTGGCGGCACGGTCCACGGCGCGGGTCACGCTTTCAAGGTCAGCCAGCGCCAGTTCGGTGTGGATGATCTCGATGTCGCGGATCGGGTCTGGCTTGCCGGCAACGTGGATGACGTCGTCGTTGTCAAAGCAGCGGGCGACGTGGGCAATGGCATCGGTCTCGCGGATATGGCCGAGGAACTGATTGCCCAACCCTTCACCCTTGGAAGCCCCCGCGACCAGGCCGGCAATGTCCACGAACTCCACCGTGGTGGGCACGATGCGTTGCGGTTTGACGATGGCAGAGAGCGCGTCCAGGCGCAGATCCGGCACCGGCACAATGCCGACGTTCGGGTCGATGGTGCAGAACGGGTAGTTCTCGGCTGGTATGGCCGCCTTGGTCAGCGCGTTGAAGAGCGTGGATTTGCCCACGTTCGGTAGGCCGACGATGCCGCACTTGATGCCCATGAAAACTCCTGAGTAATGCTGCCAGCGCCAACCCCGCTACGGGTAGGCGTCATTTGTTGGTGGTGTGCAACTGATTGACGGCGCGGTCCCAGCCGCGGTTCGCCCATGTGTCGATCGCATCGCAGGCGTCGTCGACGCTTTTCAGAATCAGGTCTTCATCAGCACGCGACGGGCGGCCCAGCACATAGTTCAGGACCAGATTCTTGTCGCCCGGATGGCCGATGCCGATGCGCAGCCGCAGATAGCCGTCGCCCAGTACGCGGTGCAGATCACGCAAGCCGTTGTGGCCGCCGTGGCCGCCGCCAGCCTTGAGGCGCACGGTGCCGGTGGGCAGATCGAGTTCGTCATGCGCAATCAGGATGTCGCCGGCGGCAATCTTGTAGAACTGGGCCAATGCCTGCACCGCCAGCCCGCTGCGATTCATGAAGGTGCCGGGCTTGAGCAGTAGCAAGCTTTGATCGCCGATATCAATGCGCGCCAGTTCGCCGTGAAACTTGTTTTCCACGCGAAACATGCCGCGATGCCGTTCGGCTAGGCGCTCGACAAACCAGAAGCCGGCGTTATGGCGGGTCTGGCTGTAGTCGTTTCCCGGGTTACCGAGGCCGACAATGGCTTTGAGAGTGGAAGACATGCGATTGGCGTAGCAAGAAAAAACCCCGTTCGAACAGTGCGCTCGAACGGGGTTTGGTGCCAAGTAGGCTCAGCGCCCGCTCGTCCGTGCGGTGAGCTTCACGAGATCGCGAGGCTTGCCGCAGATAGACGGGCTTACTTCTTCTTCTCGTCCTTCTTGGCGGCAGCGGCTGGCGCGGCGGCCGCGGCGTCAGCAGCAGGTTCGGCTGCTTCAGGCGTCGCGGTGGCTTCTTCCACCGCCGCGCGCGGCAGATGGATGGCAACCACGGCCTGATCGTTGTCGTGCTTGAGCTGCATCAGCGTCACGCCTTCTGGCAGCGTCAGCTGTGAGAGATGGATCGACTCGTTGACTTCCAGCGAGGTCAGATCGACTTCGATGAACTCCGGCAGGTTCTTCGGCAGGCACTCGACTTCAACCTGATTCAGGATGTGCTCGACAATGCCGCCGCCGGTCTTGACGCCCGGCGCGATGTCGGCGCCCTTGAAGTGCAGGGGCACGTGCATACGCAACAGCTGATCCGCCAGCACGCGCTGGAAGTCGGCGTGCATGGCCAGGCCGGTCACCGGG
>JBFJKG010000449.1:0-2299 GCA_041635075.1 Solimonas sp. | reverse complement strand
GGCCATCTGGTGGACACCCTCACCAAGGCGCATTTCGAGATCCGCGCGGCCGAGGACCTGATCGACATCCTGCCGGAGGCGTTTCGCATTGCCGAGAGCGGGCGGCCTGGCCCGGTGGTGCTGGACATCCCCAAAGATGTGCAAACCGAGCGCTTGCGCATACCGGACCTGCCGCCGCCTGCCTGCGCAGACACCCCCGATCCGGTTGACCCGGAGACCATTGCCCGCGCCGCCACAATGATTGCGCACGCGCAGCGACCGGTGCTGTATCTCGGCGGCGGAGTCACTCAGGCCCGCGCCCAGACTGCGGCGCTGCAACTGGCCGAGCGCGCAGGACTACCGACCACCACTACATTGATGGCGCTGGGCACACTGCCTGCCGGTCACGCGCTGGCGCTGGGCATGCTCGGTCAGCATGGCGCGCGCTATACCAATCTCGTGCTTGAGGAATGCGATCTGTTGATCGCGATTGGCGCACGTTTTGATGACCGCGCAATCGGACGCGCTGACCGTTTTGCGCCGCATGCAAAGGTCATCCACATCGATGCGGACCGCCGTGAGCTGGGCAAGATCCGCAAGCCCGAGTTGGCGATAGAAGCTGATGCCGGCGTCGCGCTGGCGGCACTGGCTGCAGCCGTGCAACCGCAGTTGCGTACCGAGTGGCTGAGCCGGGTAGGAGAACTGCGCCGTGAGTTCTCCATGTCCCTTGCCGGCGACGACGACCTGCGCAGGCCCCACGGCCTGGTGCGTGCGGCCGCGGAACTGGCCGGCGCCGAAGCGATCATCACCACCGATGTCGGTCAGCACCAGATGTGGGTTGCACAGCGCTATCCGTTTACGCGCCCGGAACGCTGGCTGACTTCCGGCGGTCTAGGCACGATGGGCTTTGGCTTGCCGGCGGCGATTGGAGCTGCGCTGGCCCTGCCCGATACTCCGGTGCTGTGCTTCAGCGGGGACGGCTCACTGCTGATGAATGCACAGGAACTGGCAACGCTGGCCGAACTGCAGCTCAACGTGAAGATCGTGGTGATGGACAACGCCGGGCTGGGACTGGTGCGGCAGCAGCAAGCGCTGTTCTATCAGCGGCGCTACTGCGCATCTGACTTCCCGCAGAGCCCGCGCCTGGATCTGTTGGCCGCCGCCTATGGCGTGGCCGCTGTGGATCTGGGCGCCAGCCGCGACCCGGTGTCGGCGCTGCGCGCTGCGTTCGCACAGCCGGGACCGGTGCTGGTCCGCGCACCCATTGCCGCCGATGAGCAGGTACTACCGATGGTGGTACCGGGCAGCGCCAATACCGTCGCCATTGACTACTAACCCCCTCGTGCACCGATCACGGAGCCGTTTCATGCACAACCCCCCTGCCAACACACTCGAAGCCCCCCTGCCCCCGGATTGGCCATCGCCGGAGGCCTTGGGCTTCGGCCAGCATCTTGCGCCGTATCTGATCCACGCCGGCCACGGCGAACAGACCGGCTGGAGCAGCCCGATCATCAATCCGCGCAGCGCCACGCCGTTGGCGGTCGCCACCGGCGGCTTGCAGTACGGCCTGTCGGTCTTTGAGGGGCTCAAGGCATACCGCTGCCCAAAGGGGCAGATTCACCTTTTCCGCCCGCGCGACCACGCTCGCCGACTGCAGCAGAGCGCCCGCCGACTGGGCATGCCGGAGCCCCCGGAAGAGTTGTTCATGACGCTGTGCCAGCTGGCGGTGCAGATCCACGCACGCTATCTGCCACCGCACGGCCGCGGCGCCCTCTATCTGCGGCCAACGCTATACGCCGAAGAGGAGGTGCTGGGTCTGCGGCAGGCAACACATCACCGACTTGCGCTGGTGGTCACACCCTGCGCAGACCCGCTGCCGAAAACGGCCCGCATGTGGGCGGAGCCGGAGCTGATTCGTGCCGCACCCGGCGGTCTGGGCGCAGCCAAGACCGGCGCCAACTACGCAGCCGGACTCGGCGGCCTGATGCGCGCACGCGAACAGGGTTTTGACGATGTGATCTGGCTCGATGCTCACACGCACCAGCATCTGGGTGAGGCCGGCACCATGAACCTGTTCGTGCAGATCGGAGAGGAACTGCTGACTCCGCCGCTGGACGGAACAATCCTCGCCGGCATCACCCGCGACAGCCTGCTGCGCCTGCTGCATGCGGAAGGGCTCGCGGTCAATGAACAACCCATCAGCCTCGACGATCTGGGCCACGCACAAATGGCAGGGCAATTGGGCACCGCGTTCGGTGTGGGCACCGCTGCACGGCTGGTCCGCATCAGCGAGATCGGTGATGGCGCTCGCCGACTTATG
>JBFJKG010000448.1:0-2299 GCA_041635075.1 Solimonas sp. | reverse complement strand
GCAGCGCTACCGCCAACAGCACATGGTTAAGGTTCATCCCCGTCTCTCCTCATGTAGTTATTGAAATGCAGCTCGACGGCTGCCGAATCGACACTGCCCGTAGTCCGCGGTTGCCGTCAAGCAACGGGATGTCCTGCGGGGAGGGCGCCGGTGTAGGCTGGCAACAGGGCAAGGTAAGGCGCGCAAGGAGCGGGGTATGAGGAAGCTGTGGTGGGTGGCTGCCGTGCTGGTAGTGGCGTGGGCGTATGACCGCATAGAGCCGCCTGGTGTTACGAACCCCTCGCTTGCAGGGCTTGCAGCCGCCGACACGGCAGCCGACAACGCCGCGTTACGCAGTGCGCGCGCGTCGCGCGCGGATGGCTTGCAGCTGCAGGGCTCCGGGCGGGTCGTTGCACTGCTTCCGGATGACAATGAAGGGAGCCGCCATCAGCGTTTCATCGTGGAGGTCGAGCCCGGCTTCACGGTGTTGCTGGCGCACAATATCGATCTGGCGCCGCGTGTAGCGCGGTTGGCGACCGGAGACCGCGTGAGCTTCTACGGTGAGTATGTCTGGAACGAAAAGGGTGGGGTGGTGCATTGGACGCACCATGATCCGGCCGGACGACACGTGGGTGGCTGGATCCAGCGCGAAGGTCGGAAGTACCAGTAGCGCCGGCAAGCGGCCGGGAGCGTGCGCTGCGCGACTGCGCTAGCGCCTGCGCCATGCCACGCTGGCGGCATAGAGGCAGGCGCCGCCGAATGCCAGCATCAGCAGCGCCATCAGTAGCCAGAACAGCCAGCGCTGGAGAATGTCGGCGCCTCCCCAGACCACGGCATACACCGCGGCCTCGCCATCTACAGACATCAGGCGCAGTTCGGGCAGCTCACCTGTTCGATCGCTAGGCAGTTCTCGCACCAACGACGATGGCGCCGAGTGCGCGCTGATGTTGGGTTTGGCGAGGCCGCTGAGCTGCCGCTGATAGGCTTCCATCGCTTCGGCGCGGCTCATGCCGGCGTATGGGTCGCCGGGTTGGGTTGGGGGTGCCGCTTGAGCCTTGTTGCCGAGGGTCAGGATGCATGTCCACAGTCGCATTCTTTGCGCGCGCAGTCCGGCGCCATACTCTTCGGCCGAGCAGTTAACGGTGCTGACAATCGAGCTTGATGCCGTATCTCTCCCGCCGAGGTAGGCGCGGGTATCCAGCATCAATGCCGAACCTGGGGCCATGAACAGGTAGGCAAAAGGAAACAGCACGCAGGGCACGCCGAAGGCGACCAGAAACAGCGCGAGCCCTTTCAGAAACGCTTTCCGCATGTGGTGCCCCCAGCGTTGACCTGCGCAGTATAGGCGCGCGCGTGTCGCCACCGATGCGGGCGGCGGCCGCAGCCATCGTGGATATAGAATCTGGCGGAACTGGGGTGGATGGAGCCGCGGCCATGAAGCAGCTACTGATCAGGGGCGTGATCGCATTGCTGGCGATTGCGTTTGCGGTGGTCGCCTATGTGATGGCGCGATCGGAGGCTCGTATCAGCCGCATCTGGGATGTGCCCGAACCGCCGCTGCTGGTGAGCAGCGATTCTGCAGCGATAGCGCACGGCCGCCACTTGGCGGTCAGCCGCGGCTGCACGGAATGCCATGCCTCTGATCTCGGCGGCGCGGTGATGTCAGATGATGGCTTCATGGGCTATCTCGCCAGCGCCAATCTCACCGCCGGCAAAGGAGGCGTGTTGCCTCAGCTCACCGATGCGCAGATTGCACGGACCTTGCGGCACGGCATTCGCCACGATGGCCGCTCGGTCATCGTCATGCCGGCGGTCGATTACTTTCCGTTGAGCGATGAGGACATCGGTGCCCTGATTGCATACCTGCGCACCGTGCCCCCGGTGGACCGTGAGCTGGCGGCGCCGCGACTCGGTCCTGGTGCGCGGGCGTTGATCGTGCTGGCGGGAGAGCCGCTGCTCTCCGCGGAGCAGATCGATCATCAGGCCGTGCGCTCCCCCAAACCAGAGGCGGCGGTGAGCGTGGAATACGGCCGCTATGTAGCCGCCGTATGCATGAGCTGCCACGGTGAAAACTACGCCGGCGGCTTGGTCAATGGTCCGCCGGGAACGCCGGCCTCGGCCAATCTCACCCCTGCGGGCGCGCTGGCAACTTGGGACGAGGCGCAGTTCCTGGCCGCCCTGCGTACCGGCGTACTGCCGGATGGGCGGCAGATGGATGCTCGCGTCATGCCGTGGATGGCCTTTGCCGAGTTTGACGACACCGAAGCGCGCGCGATCTGGGCGTTCCTGCAGACAGTGCCGCCGGTGGCGGCGCGTTGAG
>JBFJKG010000447.1:0-2315 GCA_041635075.1 Solimonas sp. | reverse complement strand
GGAGAGCGTGAGCTGGGCGTTCTGGTTGCGCGCATGCACTCGCACCCGCTGGACCTGTCGCGTCCGCTGTGGGAATGCCACCTGATCGAGGGCCTCGAGAACCAACGCTTCGCTCTGTACTTCAAGGCGCACCATTGCGCGATCGACGGCATGGGCGCCATGCGCATGGTGCAGCGCTGGCTGTCGCCAGACCCCAACGACACGCGCGCGCCGGGCCCTTGGGTGCTGGCCTCACGCCCGCAGGGCGGCGGCGCACCCCATGCCGACTCACCGTGGGAACGCGTACAGAAGCCCGCACGTGCCGTGGCCGAGCAGCTGCGCGGCGCAGTGGAGTTGGTCAAGGGCCTGAGCAAGATGACGCGTGGCGCCGACAGCGGAACGCGTCTCGCACTGACCACGCCGCGCAGCCTGTTCAATCGCCGCATTTCGCAGCAGCGGCGCCTGGGCACTCAGATTCTCGATCTGAACCGGGTGCGTGCCATTGCCACGAAGGCGGACGCCAGCGTCAACGACGTTCTGCTGGCGATCTGTGGCGGCGCCATTCGTCGCTATCTGATCGAACAGGGTGCCCTGCCCGACAAGGCCTTGTTGGCATCGGTGCCGGTGGCGCTGGCGCGTGCGCCCGAAGAAGGCGGCAATGCAGTTGCCGGATTTGTGGTGCCGCTCGGCACCGAACTCGAAGATGCCCGCGAGCGCGTCAACCTGATTCACCGCGTCACCACCCGCAGCAAGCAGGAGCTGATGGAGATGCCGCGGGCTGCACTCGATCAACTGGCGCTGGTCGGACTGGCGCCGTTCCTGCTTGGACAGATGACCGGCACGCTGCCCAAGATTCCGCCACTGTTCAACTTCGTTGTTTCCAACGTCGTGCTGTCCAAGCAACCGATGTATCTGATGGGCGCGGAGTTGGAAGCGATGTATCCGGTGTCGTTCCTGTTCGACGGCTACGCGCTGAACATCACACTGGTTGGCTACGCCGATCGCGTCGCCGTCGGATTCCTGGGCTGCCGCGACGCCATCCCCAGCCTGCAACGACTCGCGGTCTATACCAGCGATGCGCTGATCGAACTGGAGACGGCCGTCGGCGTATCGTCGGCCAAGCCCGCTGCAGGAAAGGCCCCGGCGCCGTCCAAGGCGGCGAAGCCGGTCACCAAGAAGCCGGCCTCCCGATTAAAAAGGGCGTCGGGCCACAAGCGGGGAAGCTAGCGCAGCACAGCTCGCGCGCCGCGCCTGCTATCGTGCGCGGCCTAGACCGGGGAATAGGGCAGCATGGACTTTCAGGCGTGGATTACCGTCGGCGTATTGGTGCTGACCTTGGCGCTGCTGATCAGCGAGAAGCTCGCGGCCGAGTTGGTCTTGCTGGCCGCCATGCTGACCCTGCTGACTGTCGGCGTGCTGGACCCGAAACAAGCGCTGTCCGGCTTTGCCAACGAAGGCATGATCACGGTGGCGGCGATGTATATCGTGGCCGCCGGCCTGCGCGATACCGGCGCCATCGACTTTGTCGTACACCGGCTACTGGGGCGTCCACGGCATCTGGCCAGCGCCCAGTTCAAGGTCATGCTGCCGACGGTGGCGCTGTCTTCGTTCATCAACAACACGCCGGTCGTGGCGACGTTCCTGCCGGCTATCGTGGCCTGGGCCAAGCGCAATCGCTTGCCGGCCTCGAAGCTGCTGATACCGCTCAGCTATTCGGCCATCTTCGGCGGCACCTGCACGCTCATCGGCACCTCCACGAATCTGGTCGTCAACGGTCTGTGGACCACGGAAGGCCACGCCAGCCTAGGCATGTTTGAAATCGCCTGGGTTGGCCTGCCCTGCGCCCTGGTCGGCATGTTGTATCTGATGACGATCGGGCGCCATCTGCTGCCGCACCACGAACCTGGCGCCGGAGCCTTCGAAAACCCGCGCGAATACACGGTGGAAATGCTGGTTGAACCCTCAGGCCCGCTGGTGGGGCAAACCATCGTCGAAGCGGGGCTGCGCAACCTGGGATCGCTGTTCCTGATCGAGATCGAGCGCGAAGGCCGCATCGTGCCCGCAGTCAGTTCCAGCGAGCGCCTGCTGGCCGATGACCGCCTGGTGTTTGCGGGCGATGTCGGCGCCGTGGTTGAGCTGCAGCGCATCCGCGGCCTGAAGGCAGCGCTAACCGATACCGCGTCGATCACCCGGCAGTATCCGGAGCGCAAGCTGGTCGAGGTGGTCATCGCAACCCGCTGCCCCCTGATCAATCAAAGTCTGCGCGACAGCCGCTTCCACACCTACTACGGCGCCTCGGTTGTCGCCGTCGCACGCGACGGCAAGCGCATACGCGG
>JBFJKG010000446.1:0-2324 GCA_041635075.1 Solimonas sp. | reverse complement strand
TCGGTTGGCTACATCATCCTGATGATTGGCGTGGCGGGCGCGTTGATCGCGCTGGCTCAGTTCCTCTACCTGGAGGCCATCGGCCGGCGCGTGCGGGCCCAGCTTGAACAGCTCACGAACCCGCTCAGTGACAATCCGTTGGGTCGCGTCCTCGCCACCTTTGGCCTTGATCACAAACCGGAGAATGACGATCCGGAGCTGCTCGAACTGCGGTTGTCCGAGGCCGTGCTGCGAGAAACCCCAGCGCTGGAGCGCGGGCAGTCGATCCTGCGCCTGTTTGTGGCCGCGGCGCCGTTGCTGGGCTTGCTGGGTACCGTCACCGGCATGATCGTCACCTTCCAGGCGATCACGATCTTTGGCACCGGAGATCCGCGCCTGATGGCTGACGGCATCTCCCAGGCACTGGTGACTACCGTGCTGGGATTGGTGGTCGCAATTCCGTTGCTGTTCGTGAACTCGCTGCTGGCGATGCGCTCGCGCGTGCTGGTACAGATCCTCGACGAACAGTCAGCCGGCCTGCTGGCGCAACGGCTGGAGTCGGTCCGTGCTTGAGGCCGCGCTGGAAGGGTTGTGGCTACCGATGCAATCGGTGCACGAGTTCATTGACGCAGGGGGTTGGGTGCTGTGGTGGATATTCGGCGCCGGGTTGATGCTTTGGACGCTGATCCTTGAACGCTACTGGTACTTCCTGCGCGTCTATCCGCGCGCACGCTCGCAGACCGCAGGCCAGTGGCGTGCCCGAATGGAGCGCCGATCCTGGGTCGCGCGCCGCGTTCGCGCAATGCTGATTGATCGCGCCCACGGCCAGATGGGAATGACACTGCCGCTGATACAGGTGCTGATCTCGATGTGCCCACTACTCGGGCTGCTGGGAACAGTGACGGGCATGATCGAGGTGTTCGACATCATGGCGCTGAAGGGTACGGCCGACGCCCGCGCGATGGCCGCCGGAGTCTCCCGCGCGACCATTCCGACCATGGCGGGCATGGTCGTAGGGCTCTCGGGTCTGTTCTTCATCAATCGCTTCCGCAGCCGGGTCAAGGTCGAGACCGAGCGTCTGGGCGACGAACTGGTGACAGCATGAAGATCCGCCGCCATGCCGCCACTCTGGATGAAACCGGCATCGATCTGACGCCGATGCTCGACGTCATCTTCATCATGCTGATCTTCTTTATCGTGACGACGTCGTTCGTTCGCGAGGCCGGGATCAAGGTCAATCGTCCCAGTGCGCAGACCGCAGTCAAGGAGGAGCGCGCCAGCATTCTGGTGGCAATTTCCCCTGAAGGCGAGGTTTGGATTGACAAGCAACTGGTTGATATACGTTCGCTGCGTTCGGTGATCCAGAAACTGAAGTCCGAGAATCCGGAAGCGGCGGTGGTCATTCAGGCGGATAAGGACGCTCGTGCCGGCTTGATGGTGCAGGCGATGGATCAGGCTCGGCTCGCAGGTGTTCGTGATGTCGCAGTAGCGGCCACGCCGCAATGATGAAACGGTTGCTGGTGTACGCGGTGGTTCTCGCCGCACTCGCCGGGTATCTGAGCTGGCGCGCGCGTCCGCCGCAGGATGTACTGATCCTGGTCGCCGCCGACGGTAGCGTTCAGCTTGATCGCTCCGTAGTTGGCGCGGCTGAACTCAGCAGTGTGCTGCGTGCACGACTACCCGAACAGAGGCAGCCGACGGTGCGGGTGCTGGTCGATGAGCGGGTGCCGGTGCCGACTCTGATTCCGGTGATGGACGCAGTGCGTGCCAGCGGCGCCACTGACGTTCGCGTTGCCACGCTGGAGTAGCCGCATGCGCTGGCTGGTCACTCCTTTCGTTGCGCTGATCGTCGTGCTGCTGCTGTTTTTGCTGATGCATGGACTGATCCGTGCGCCGGAGCCGCCGGACGAACTGCCACCCCCCGCCGAGGGCATCGAGGTCGTCAAGGCACCTGAAGAGCAGCCCCCCGACATCGAGGAACTGATGCAGGAGTCTGCGCCACCACCACCGCCAGCAGCGCCGCCGGCACTGGCGCGTCCGGATATGCCCAATATCGTGGTGCCGGTCCCTGTGGCTGCGACGATGGACACCAGCGACATCCGGGTTCCTGTGAACCTGGGCAGCGCAGGTCCCAATCTCGGCAGCAGCGGCTCGTTTGCCGGCTTTGCCGGTCGCGGTGGCAGCGGGAGTGGTGCTGGCGGCTATGGCACCGGCAAGGGGTTCAAGGGCAAGCCGTTGGTGCCGTTGTCGACCGCGCGACCGCAGATGCCGGAGTGGGCCTGCAAGCAAGGAATCAGGGGCTGGGTCGAGGTGGTGTTTACGGTGATGCCCAATGGTCGTGTCAC
>JBFJKG010000445.1:0-2325 GCA_041635075.1 Solimonas sp. | reverse complement strand
CGCGATGACACGGAGTTCAACGAATCCTATGCGGAGTTCGTGGAACGCGAGGGCTTGCAGCAGTACTTGCAGCACACGCCGCTACCGCATGACGATCTGGCCTTCGGTCGCCGCACGCAGTTCGTGCGGTTGGTGCTGGGTACGCGCGAGCGTCTGGCGCAGCTTTACGCGCTGCCGCTGAGCGCGGCGGTGATGGAGCAGCGCAAGCAGGCCGAGTTCGAGCGGCTGCGCGCAGACTACCAGCGCCTGCGTGATGGACCGTGGGCCGGTTATGGGGGCTATGACGCCTGGTTCAAAGACGGTGTACTGAACAACGCCAAGCTGCTGCCGTTCGGACTGTATGACGCCTACGTGCCGGCCTTCTCCGCCCTGTTTGCGCAAGCGGGCCGTGATTGGCCGCGTTTCCACGCTGCGGCCAAGGCGCTGGCCGAGCTTCCGGCGGAGGCGCGCAAACAGGCGCTGCAGCAACTGCTGCGCGCGGCGCAACCGGAAGCCGGGGCCTAGCGCAGGCGGCGGGTTTCGCCGTGTTCCAGCACCCAGAAATCCGATTCTGCGATACCGGCCTCGGCTAGCGCACTGCGCAAACGTTGCGGTGGCTCGTCCAAGGGCTCCTCGGTCAGTCGGAAGGTGCCCCAGTGCATCGCCACTGACTGACGGCTGCCGATGTCCTGGTGAATCTTCACCGCCTCCAGCGGCTCGATGTGCATGGCCTGCATGAACCATCTGGGCGCGTAGGCCCCGATCGGCAGCAGCGCCAGATCCACCGGTGCGAATCTGTGGCCGATGTCGGCAAAGTCTGCGGAGTAGCCGGTGTCGCCTGCGAAGTAGAGCTTGCGGCCCTGGGACTCGACGATGTATCCGCACCACAGCGTGCGGTTGCGGTCATGCACGCCGCGCCCGGAGAAATGCTGCGCCGGCACCGCGTGCACACGCAGACCGGCGATCTCTGCCGACTGCCACCAGTCCAGTTCGATTACGCGATCGATGCCGCGGCGCGCAAACCAGGCCTTCAGGCCCAGCGGCACCACGAACTGAAGCTGCGGAAAGCGCTGCGCCAGTTGGCGTACTGACGACTCGTCGAGATGGTCGTAGTGGTTATGCGAGATCAGCGCGAGGTCCGGTGCGGGCAGCTCTTCAATCCGCAGCGGAAGTGGTGTCAGGCGCTGCGGTCCGGCAAACCCCAGCGGCGAGGCGCGGTCGCCAAAGACCGGATCGGTGAGCACGCGCTTGCCGCCCCATTGCACCAGAAAGCTGGCATGACCGATCCAGGTCAGCGCATCGGCACCGCCTTCGAACAGCGACAGCTGCGGCACCTGCATCGGCAGGTTTGGGCGCACCCATGGTTGCGTCAGGAACTTGGGCAGCCAGCGGAACAGACGCACCGCGTCATGGTGCTCGTGCGGATAGTTATTGCGGAAGCCGCGGTGGCCGTGGTGTCTGGGGGCAGTCATGGAGCTGGGAGCAGGGGAGGGCAGCTACAGCATACCCGCGACAGACCCGGGCGCTCCCGGTATCCTGCGCGCAAATTGTGACCCAAGTGTGCAATGCAGCTCCACAACAGCTATTCCGGCCTCAAGGAAGATTTCATCCCGCTCGATCCGCAGCGCGTGACCATGTATGTCTGCGGTCCCACGGTCTACAGCTACGCGCATATCGGGAACGCGCGTCCGGCGGTGGTTTTTGACGTGCTGGCGCGGGTCCTGCGCCGGAGCTATCCCGAGGTCGTGTACGTCCGCAACATCACCGACATCGACGACAAGATCAACGCCGCGGCGGTCAAGGAGGGCGTGGACATCCGCGTCATCACCGACCGCTACGCCAGTGTCTACTTCGACGACATGACCGCGCTCGGTGTGCTGCCGCCGGACCATGCGCCGCGCGTCACCGAACATCTGCCGCAGATCATCTCGATGATCGAACGCCTGATCGCGTCCGGCCATGCCTACGAGGGCAAGGGCCATGTGCTGTTCCATACGCTCAGCTACGCCGACTACGGCAAGCTTTCCGGCCGCGACGAACAGGCGCTGATGGCTGGCGCACGCATCGAGGTTGCGCCGTACAAGAAGCACGCCGGTGACTTCGTGCTGTGGAAGCCTTCGACTCCCGATCAGCCTGGCTGGGAATCACCGTGGGGCCGGGGCCGTCCTGGCTGGCACATCGAGTGCTCGGCCATGGCCGAGGCGCTGCTCGGAGAGACCATCGACATTCATGGCGGCGGTCACGATCTGATCTTCCCGCATCATGAGAATGAAATTGCGCAGAGCACCTGCGCGCACGGCGGCAAGACGTTTGCGCGCTACTGGCTGCACAACGGCTTTCTCAATG
>JBFJKG010000444.1:0-2326 GCA_041635075.1 Solimonas sp. | reverse complement strand
TTTGCCCACGCCCTTGAGCACGGCCTGATAGGCGATCAGCGAGTAGGCTGCGCCGGAGCCCAGGTTGCGGAGTACTGTCGAGTCAGTCAGATCACGCTGCCAGCGAGAGATCGGAAGCTTCTCGGCGAGATGCTGAAGAATTGCATTGGCGATGCCCAGATTGCCTTCGCCATTCTCAAAGTCGATGGGGTTGACCTTGTGCGGCATCGTCGATGAACCGACTTCTCCTGCCACGGTTCTTTGCTTGAAATAGCCCAGCGACACATAGCCCCAGATGTCACGGCAGAAGCCGATGAGGATGGTGTTGAAGCGGGTCAGGGCGTGGAAATACTCGGCGATATAGTCGTGCGGCTCGATCTGGGTGGTAGCGGGTGACTCCGCGATACCGAGACCGGCGATGAAATCTGCCGTCATCTTCGGCCAGTCTACGTCGGGATAGGCTGCCAGATGCGCATTCCAGTTGCCGACTGCGCCGTTCATCTTGCCGAGAATCTCAACCCGGGCGAACTGGTCGCGCTGGCGACGCAAACGCTGCACGAACACCGCCATTTCCTTGCCTAGCGTGGTTGGTGAAGCCGGCTGACCGTGGGTGCGCGACAGCATCGGTTGCTCGGCGTACATGCGCGCCAGGCCGGCGATGGCGGCAATCAGCTTGTCCAGCAGCGGTAGCAGTGCATGTTCGCGCGCGTCCTTGAGCATCAAGGCGTGGGACAGGTTGTTCACGTCTTCCGAGGTGCAGGCGAAATGGATGAATTCCTTGACGTCAGCCAGCTCCGCACTCGAGCCGATCTTTTCCTTCAGGTAGTACTCCACCGCCTTGACGTCATGGTTGGTCGTATCCTCGATGGTCTTGACGCGCTGTGCCTCGGTCAGATCAAAGCCATCGGCAATGCGGTCCAGGCGGGTATTGGCTTCTTCGGAGAGGCGAGCAACCTCTGGAATCTGCGGGCTCGCGGCCAGCGCCTGCAACCAGCGCACTTCGACCAGCACGCGATACCGCATCAGCCCGTACTCACTGAAGATCTCGCGCAACGTGACGGTCTTTTCGGCGTAACGGCCGTCGATCGGAGAGATGGCGGACAGGGAAGTCAGGTTCATAGGCTATGTCTTGAAGGCCACAGTGAGGGACGCGCGATGCGGGTTCGGCGGCGCGATTTGCTAGTCTGGGTGGGTATTTTATCCGAGGCCGCGGATTGCGCCGCGGAAAGTGAATGCCCGCCCCCCAGTTTCGTACTGAACGTGACAGTCTAGGCAGCCTCAAGGTGCCTGCCGAGGCCAGCTGGGGTGCTCAGACCCAGCGTGCGATCGAGAACTTTCCGGTATCCGGCTTGGCCCTGCCGCGCGCCTTCATCCGTGCCTTGGGCTTGATCAAGGCGGCGGCAGCACAGACCAATGCTGACCTGAAGCTGTTATCGCAACGCAAGGCCAAGGCCATCTGTGCGATTGCCAACGAGGTCGCGGAAGGCGTGCACGATGCGCAGTTTCCGGTGGATGTGTTCCAGACCGGGTCCGGCACCTCCAGCAACATGAATGCAAACGAGGTCATTGCCCATCTGGCGGGTCAGCGCCTGGGCAGCAGTGTACATCCCAATGACGAGGTCAACTTCGGCCAGTCATCCAATGATGTGATTCCAACGGCGATCCATGTCGCCGCGGCCCTGGAGCTGCAGCAGCACCTGCTGCCGGCCCTTGAACATCTGCGAAAGGTCTTGGCGACGCGCGCGCGTTCGTTGAACCGCGTGGTCAAGACCGGGCGCACCCATCTGATGGACGCCATGCCGCTGACGATGGGCCAGGAAGTCTCAGCCTGGGAGACGCAGATTGCTCAGTCGATTGCGCGACTCAAGTCGGTGCAGCCGCGGCTGCAACGCCTGGCGCAAGGGGGGACGGCTGTCGGCACCGGCGTCAACGCCCACCCTCGGTTTGCGCTACGTTTCTGTGCCGTGCTGTCCAGGAATACACGGCTGCGCTTTCGTCCGGCCGACAACCTGTTCGCGGCCCTGTCCACCCAGGACACCGCGGCGGAACTGTCCGCCCAGCTCAAGGTTCTCGCAATCGCGTTGATGAAGATCGCCAATGACCTGCGCTGGATGAACTCGGGACCGCTCGCAGGTCTGGGCGAAATCGAGCTGCCTGCCTTGCAGCCGGGTTCCAGCATCATGCCGGGCAAGGTCAATCCGGTGATCCCGGAGTCTGTCGCCATGGTCGCGGCGCAGGTCATCGGTAACGACACGACGATTACCGTGGCCGCGCAGAGCGGCAACTTTCAGCTCAACGTTATGCTGCCGCTGATCGCGCACAACCTGCTGCAGAGCCTGCATCTCTT
>JBFJKG010000443.1:0-2345 GCA_041635075.1 Solimonas sp. | reverse complement strand
GGCAGGCGCACCAGAATGGCATTCAGTGTCTTGGTCTCGTTGGCCGCGTCGCGGGCAACGCCGACGAAGTCGCCGAGATAACGCACCCGGTACTGGTGTTCGCCATAGCTGAAGTCGGCTGACTCCGACGCGTATAGCCGCTCCATATCCTCGCGCGGAATGCGGGCGATGCCCTCGATGCTGCCCAACGGCACGGCGTATTGCTCGTGGCCGACTGCAATCAACAGCGCCTGCGACAGCGCCAGGGTCAGCGGCAATCGCACCAGGAAGCGTGCGCCCTTGCCGGTTTCGGAGGCCAGTTCCAGGGTGCCGCCCAGCTGCTTCACTTCGGCTGCGACTACGTCCATGCCGACACCACGGCCCGCATCCTGCGTCAGCTGCTTGGCTGTTGAGAACCCCGGCATGAAGATAAACTGCGCGACTTCCTCATCGGCTATTTCCGCATCCGCCGGCATCAGGCCACGCCGCACTGCGGTTTCACGAATGGCGTGGAAGTCGAGCCCACGCCCATCGTCCCGCAGTTCAATAAACAGCTGTGTGCCTTCACGCCACAGGGTTACCGAAATGTGTCCGATCGGGTCCTTGCCCGAAAAACTGCGGGCGTCTGGCATTTCGATGCCGTGCACGACAGCATTGCGCAGCAGGTGCTCCAGCGGTGCCGTCATGCGCTCCAGCACGTTGCGATCGAGCTCGGCCTCAATACCACTGAACTGCACCTCGGCACGCTTGCCATTCTCCAAAGCAGTCTGCTGCACGACGCGCTGCAGGCGTGCGGCCTGACGCGAGAACGGCACCATCAGCGTGCGCATCATGCCCTGCTGTATTTCGGTATTGATGCGCCCCTGCTGCAACAGGATGGTCACGGCCTCACTGGTCAGCTCATCCATCGACGCATGCACGGCGGCAAGATCGCCGATCGACTCATTCAGTGCACGCGACAACTCCTGCATGCGCGTGTAGCGATCCATTTCCAAGGGATCAAACTCGCCGGCATAGCGATCGGTGCTCTCGCCTTGATTCAAGCCGCGCGCGGCAATCTGGGCGTCGGTCTCGGCCTGCATCTGCCGCATCTGTTCGCGAATGCGCTGAATCGCCTGCGCCATTTCGTCGAGCTGGGCCTGCGTGGCGCTGTTATGTTCTTCCAGGCGTGAGCGGTAAATCGAGATTTCGCCGGCCTCGTTCAGCATCCGGTCCAGGGCTTCTACCGGAACGCGTGCGGTCTCGCGGCGCAAGGCAATCCGGTGCTCGCCGTCGTTCTCAGGACGCCAGAACAACTCGGCGCCCCATACATCCGCTGCCTCCGCGGTTTCGGCGGCTGCTGCCTCGGGATGCGTATCCGCGTCCTCAGCAACTGCAACCGCATCTCCCACCTGAGACGCTTCGGGTGCGGCCACCACGCCATCGCCGATCACCGAGGCCGGGGTAAACCCATAATCCCGACGCTCCAGTCGGTCGGTCATCGCCCGCAGGCCGGACACGGCTTCGGCGATCAAGTCCACCGTCGCCGCGTTGGCCGTACCCGCCGAGTCGATGCGAGTCAGCAAACTCTCCAGCTCATGCGCGGCGTCACCCATGGCAGCGAGACCGCTCATGCGCGCACCGCCCTTCAGCGTATGCAATGCCCGCTGCATGTCCTGCGAGGGCGCGATATCCGCCGGAGCCAATCGCCAGCGCGACAGCGCCGACTCCAGTTGCTCCATCAACTCCACAGCTTCGCCGGTAAAGACTTCGGCGAGGTCCGTGTCCAATTCAGGAGACGGCGCGCTGTAGGCGGCACCGGGTTGAGTGGGCTGCACAACGGAAGTGGGGCTGGCAGGCGCCGCAACCTGTGCAGTCAGCTCGTCAATCAACCCGGTGACATCGGGAATGACGCCGCGCTTGAGATCATCAAGCGCCAGATGCAGACCGTCACCCGCGTTCTGCAGGCGCGAGAAGAACGCACTGTCGGCGAACAACTGACCGCGCTCGACGGCTTCCAGCAACGACTCCATGCCGTGCACGACCTCGCCGATCGGCAACATGCCGGCGGTACGCGCGCCACCCTTCAGGGTATGCAGTATGCGAAGCAGCTCCTGCGAAGCGCGTGCGTTGCGTGGATTGCGCTCAAGCGCTGCCGCAGCCTGATCCAGGGACTCCAGCAGCTCTTCGGCCTCGGCGATGAAGATCGCCAGCAACTCCGGATCATCGGCGTTGTCGGCAACCGGCGGCATCTCGGTGGGCCCTTCCATATCGGGCTCGAGCTCGGCTGCGAGCTCCAATGCCGCGGCGCGGCCCGCAGGGGCGTGATCCGATTCCGGTGCGTCCTCTTGAACGCCATCGACCATCTCGTTGACGAAATCGGCACT
>JBFJKG010000442.1:0-2349 GCA_041635075.1 Solimonas sp. | reverse complement strand
GCCACAACGAAGGCCAACGCCGCAGCATTCATCATGACCTCGACCGACATCAGCATGAACAGAATGTTTCGGCGCACCATCACGCCGAGCAAACCCAGCACGAACAGCACGGCAGCCAGCGCCAGGCCATGCGCCATCGGTATGCCGACCACTGTGGCGGGCTCGATCATGGGCTGTCCTGCTTGCCCAGATGGTAGGCGGCGACCAGCGCAGCCAGCAGCAGCATCGAGGCCAGCTCCACGGCCAGCAGATACGGCCCGAACAGCTCGATACCCACCGCCTTGGCGCCCACCTCGTGCAGGCCGGCCGGCGCATGGCCACCGCTGAGCAGCAGTTTCAGCAGCCCGGCCAACAAGAGCGCCGCCAGCGCGGTCGGGCCCACCCACACGCGCGGCTGCAACCAGCGCTGCTCCTGCTCCACCGTGGCGCGCCCCAGATTCAGCATCATCACCACGAATACGAACAGCACCATGATGGCGCCGGCATAGACAATCACTTCCAGCGCACCAGCGAATGGCGCGCCCAACAGGAAGAACACCGCGGCGACCGCCAGCAGCGATACCACCAGATTCAGCAGGGCGTGTACCGGATTACGCCCGGTCACGACCTGCACGGTCGCAACAACGGCGATGGCGGCAGCGAGGTAGAAGAAGAACGTCATCGCGCGCGCCTCAGGGCAACAGACTCTTGACGTCGATCGGGGCCGCCTCATGCGCCGCAGCCCCCTTGGGCTTGCCCGCAATGGCGAGACCCGCAACTCGGTAGAAGTTGTAGTCCGGATACTTGCCGGTGCCGGCGATCTGCAGGTCTTCCTTTTCGTACACCAGATCCTGACGCCGGAACTCCGCCATCTCAAAGTCCGGGGTCAGCTGGATCGCCGTAGTGGGGCAAGCCTCCTCGCACAGACCGCAGAAAATGCAGCGCGAGAAATTGATGCGGAAGAACTCCGGATACCAGCGCCCGTCGGGCCGCTCCGCCTTCTGCAGTGAAATGCAGCCGACCGGGCATGACGCCGCGCACAGGTTGCAGGCCACGCAACGCTCCTCACCGTCGGGATCGCGCGTCAGCACGATGCGTCCGCGATAGCGCGGCGGCAGGTACGGCATTTGCTCCGGGTAGGAAATGGTGTCGCGCTTGCGCCAGGAATGCGAAAAAATCATCCAGATGCTGCGCAGCTGGGTATAGATGCCAAACAGAATCGCTTTGATGGTGTGCATGGTTCTAGAGTCCCTGGCTCCTGACGACGACAACGGCGCCGGTCACCATCAGGTTGAGCAAGGCCAGCGGCAGGCAGACCTTCCACGCGGCCCCCATCATCTGGTCGTAGCGCGGCCGCGGCAGTGATGCGCGCAGCAGGATGAATCCGGACATGAACACCAGGCACTTGGCCGCAAACCAGACCAGGCCCAGCGCCGGCCAACTGTCCACAAACGGGCCGTCCCAACCACCGAAGAACAACGTCACCAGAAGCCCAGACACCATCACGATGCCCACGTACTCACCGACGAAGAACATGCCGAACTTCATGCCTGAATATTCGGTGTGGTAGCCGGCGGCCAGTTCGGACTCCGCTTCCGGCAGATCAAACGGGGTGCGGTGGGTGACAGCGACCGCCGCCAGCGCGAACACGCAGAAGCCGAGAAACTGCGGGCCGATGTTCCACCAGCCCGCCTGCTGCGCCTCGACGATCTCGCGCAGATTGAATGAACCTGCCTGCATGACGATGCCCATCAGCGACAGGCCCATGAAGACTTCATAGCTGATGGTCTGCGCCGTCGAGCGCAACGCGCCCAGCAAGGCGTACTTGCTGTTCGACGACCAGCCACCGAGCATCACCGCATAGACGGCAAGGCCCGCCAGCGCGAAGAAGTACAGGACGCCGTACTCGAGGTCCGAGACGCCCCAGCTTGGAGTCAATGGCACCAGCGCAAACGAAAGCATCATCATGCTCATTGCGATGATCGGGGCCAGCCAGAACATCGGCTTGTCGACAAAAGGCGGCGTCCAGTCTTCCTTGAAGAAGATCTTGATCATGTCGGCAATGACCTGACCCAGACCCAGCGGGCCGATGCGATTGGGGCCGTGGCGGTCCTGCCACAGGCCCAGCAGCCGCCGCTCCAGCCAGATCATCCATGCCGCCACCACGACCAGCCCCAACAGAATGACGATGGCCTGTGCGCACTTCCACAGGATGGCCATCAGTTCCGGACTGAGCCAAGCCAGCATGCCCTAGCCTCCCCTGACCGTGACGGCAGCGCCGTCCATCAGGAACGGCAGCCCTGCGGCGCCCGCCGGCAGCCCGACCCAACCGGGCGGCAAGGTGCTGCTGATCCGCGTCGCCAGCTGCAG
>JBFJKG010000441.1:0-2357 GCA_041635075.1 Solimonas sp. | reverse complement strand
GCCAGATGCTGTAACCCAGCAACGACTGCAGGCGCGGGCTCATCTGCCTAGCCAACGCCGGCGGCACGCCGAGGAAGAAGTTCTCCTGCGTGCGGGCCCAGGGTTCGCAGTACTGATTGGAGAACGCCAGCCGCGGCGACGTGCTGCGATTGGCGCCACCGCGGTGCAGAAGCGTGCCCAGGAACACGATACAGGTCCCGGCCGTGACGACCAGCGGCTGGAGCTGTTCTTCCAGCCGCCGTAGTGCGTCGTCGTTGCCGTCTGCGGCCGTGGCGTAAATGCCGGCAATCTCCGGGTCGCCCCAGCGATGGCTGCCGGCAATGATTTCGGTGCCGCCGTTGGTCGCCGTGAAATCGTCGACAGCGACGATGGTGGAGACGCTGATGGCCGGCCGTGGCCGGGGGACTCGATAGAACACGTCGTCCGCATGTATCGGCTGCGGACTCTCGCCCGGGTGTATCCGAATCGCCTGGCTGGCGGTCAGCAGGTAGCCCGGCTGCAGCAGGTGATCGAGCAGCGCGAGAACCCGGCGGTCCTCGGTCAGGTCGGCGAAAACCTGCCCACGCGCGACCAAGGTGTAGACGCGCTCGGTGCGATAGCCCTCGAAGTCATTGCGCCCGCTATGGCAGTCCAGATGCGGGGCCAAGCCTGCGCGCACTGCAGCCAGCTGCCGCGGGTCCAGAAAGTCACGAATGAGGGTGTAGCCATCAGCGGCCAGTGCTGCCAAATGAGGGGTGACATCGAAATCCTTCATTGCCAGAGGCATCAGGCGTCTCCGAAAGATGCACTGGCCAGATGATGCGTGAAGTCGTTCGCCGCTGCGAGCCGGGCAGTGGCCCGAAGGCCGACAGCGGTTCACAATGGGCGCATGAATCTTGAATCCAGAATGCGGTCCCATTTTGAAGCCAGCGTGCGCGCCAAGCAGGACACGGCGGCGAGCGTGCTGCCGGCGCTGAGCCGTGCGGCGAGCGTGCTGGCCGAGGCGCTGCGTGCGGGGGGCAAGGTCCTGGCCTGCGGCAATGGGGGCTCGGCCGGTGATGCGCAGCACTTTGCCGCGGAGCTGACCGGACGCTTCGAACGCGAGCGCCCCGGCCTGCCCGGTATTGCCCTCACGGTGGACAGCTCTGCACTGACGGCGATCGCCAACGACTACGCGTTCGAACAGGTGTTTGCCAAGCAGGTGCAGGCATTGGGCCGTCAGGGCGACGTGCTGCTGGCGATCTCGACATCCGGCAACTCGCCCAACGTGTTGCGAGCGATGCAGGTGGCGCAGGCACAGGGTATGCAGGTGATCGCGCTGACTGGCAAGGACGGTGGGCAGATGGCGCAGGCACTGCGGCCCGAAGACGTGGAGCTGCGTGCTGTCGCCGGCGTTACTGCGCGCGTGCAGGAAGTGCACATTCTGTTTCTGCATTGCCTCTGCGACGCCATAGACGAGCAATTGTTCCCGGCCGCATGAGTACAGCAGGCCCCAGGATTCAGGCGGTCAGTCCACTGCCGGAGGCGGCGGCACTGCGTCTGCGCGCATCGATTCCTGCAGAGCGCCTGTTCACCGAGGCGGCTGACTGCCTGGCGTATGGCTACGACAATTCCAAGCGCATGGCGATGCCGCAGGCGGTAGTGCTGGCCGCCAGCCATGACGACGTGCTGGCTGTTGCCGAGATCTGTAACGAATTCCGGCTGCCGCTGGTCGCGCGTGGCCGCGGCACCAACACCACTGGCGCTACCGTGCCGATCCACGGTGGGGTGGTGCTGAGCCTGGAACGCATGAATCGCATCCTGCGCATATCGCCCGGTGACCGGCTGCTGGAATGCGAGGCCGGGGCGCTCAACGGCGATGTGCAGGCCGCCGCCGCCGAGCACGGCCTGTTCTGGGCCCCTGACCCGACCAGCCTGGGCTACTCCACGGTGGGCGGCAATCTCGCGTGCTGCGCCGGCGGGCCGCGAGCGGTCAAGTACGGCACCGCGCGCGACAATATTCTCGGCCTGCGCGCCGTCAGTGGCGCCGGCCGCACATTGAAGACCGGCTGCACCACGACCAAGGGTGTGGTCGGCTATGACCTCACCCGTTTGCTGGTTGGCAGCGAGGGCACGCTGGCGGTGATTACCGAAGCGACCCTGAAGCTGCTGCCAAAGCCGCAGCAGATCAAGACACTGCGTGCCTGTTATGCCGACGTGAAGGCGGCCGCCGAAGCGGTGGCAAGAATCATGGCGCAGCCGCAGACACCGAGCGCACTGGAATTCATGGACGGGGATTCAGTGCAACTCGCCGAGCACTATCAGCCCACCGGAGTGCCCAGCGCGACCGGAGCGTTGCTGATGATCGAGGTCGATGGCAGTGGCGAGGCGCTGGATGT
>JBFJKG010000440.1:0-2362 GCA_041635075.1 Solimonas sp. | reverse complement strand
GCCTCAGGTCCGCGGGGGAGCCGCGCTCTGGGGGTGCACCCGGACTGATTTACACGTCATAAAACTGTAATCTTCGCGGCGACGCAGCCCGCGCCGCCCGTACTCATCGCAGACGATGCCCTCCTCCGCCACGAACACCCCCCCCGCTCCCTCGTCCATGGGGGGCCATCTGGTCCGCATCGCGATCTCGCTGGCCTTCGTGCTCGGCGTGTCGCTGTACACCCACTTTGCGTTTGGCACGATCAGCACCGCCATGGTGGTAGCCGCCGCGTTCGGCGCCTACATGGCAATGAACATTGGCGCCAATGACGTCGCCAACAATGTTGGGCCGGCGGTGGGTGCGCGCGCGATGACCCTGTTCTGGGCCATTGTGATTGCTGCAACCTTCGAGGCGCTGGGCGCCGTCATTGCCGGCGGCAATGTGGTGTCCACGATCAAGGGCGGCATCATCAATCCGAGCAGCATTGCCGATCCCATGACCTTTGTCTGGCTGATGATGGCGGCATTGCTGGCCGGCGCGCTGTGGCTGAACCTGGCCACCTGGATGGGGGCACCGGTTTCCACCACGCATTCGATCGTGGGCGGCGTGCTCGGCGCGGGCATAGCCGCCGCCGGCTGGGATGTGGCGAACTGGGGCACGATGGGGCAGATCGGCGCCAGCTGGGTCATCTCTCCGGTGCTCGGCGGCCTGATTGCCGCCGCGATTCTCTACGGCATCAAGCGCACGATCACCTACCAGGGCGATCTGATGGAAGCAGCGCGGCGCATCGTGCCAGTGCTGCTGGGCCTGATGGCGCTGGCGTTCACCACCTACCTGCTGCTCAAGGGCCTGAAGCAGGTCATCAAGCTGAGCTTCCTCGGCGCCGTACTCAGCGGTGCCGGAGCCGGCCTGCTGGTGTACTTCATTACTCGTAGCCGGGTCGCCAGCAAGTCGGAATGGCTGAGCAATGACCGCGACGGCGTCAACCGCCTGTTCACGGTGCCGCTGATGTTCGCAGCCGCGCTACTGAGCTTTGCCCATGGCTCCAACGACGTAGCCAATGCCATCGGCCCGCTCGCGGCCATCTACGACACACTGGCCAGCACCGGCATTCACGACAAGGCCGCGGTGCCATTGTGGATCCTGCTGATTGGCGCAGCGGGACTGGCGATCGGTCTGGCGCTATATGGCCCGCGCCTGATTCATACGGTGGGCAACGAGATCACGGACATCGACCCGATGCGCGCTTATTGCATCGCCATGGCCGCAGCCCTGACCGTGATCGTTGCCTCGCAACTGGGGCTGCCGATCAGCACCACGCATGTGACCATCGGCGCGATCTTTGGCGTCGGCTTTCTGCGCGAGTACCTGAAGGCCAACTATCAGCGCATCATCGACGAGATCAAGCTGCACCATCAGGATCAGGACGCAGAGGCAGTGGCCAGCTTCCTGCGCAGCTTCGAAGCGGCACCGGCAGCCGAGAAGGACCGCATGCTGAAGGAACTCAAGCAGCAGACCAAGCAGGGCGAGGGCTACATTTCCAAGCAGGAACGCAAGGACCTGCGCAAGGTGCATCGCAAGAACCTGGTCAAGCGCTCCGTGGTGCTGCGCGTGGTCGCGGCCTGGATCATCACCGTGCCGGTTTCGGCGGTGATGGCCGCCGTGATCTTCTACGCCATCCGCGGCGCGATGCTGCCCTAGCTTCAGGCGCGAATCGGGCGCTAGAGAATCTGGGTTTCGCAGCGGATCGTCGCCAGCATGGCTTCGATCTGCTGCAACTCGCTTTCACTGCAGCGCGGCAGGCCGTTGTAGCGCGCGCGCAGCAGCAAGGGCCCGCAGGCCAGGAACCACCAGGTCATGTACAGGCCGTCGTCGTTGCCGCCCAGCCGCAGGCCCTTGAACGCACCATAGCTGACGGACTCCGGCTCCGGCCATTGGCCCGGCAGTTCGGCGATGCGTTGACGCATCTCGAGCAGCGTCACCTTTCCACACTCCTTGATGCCGCTGCTCAGGTCCAGCTCGCCGCCGTCCTCGGCGGCACTGAGCTGCATCCCGTCCGGGTTCTCGGTGGCGTCCCAGTTGGGATGCAGCTGCATGGACCACGATGACAGACCGACCCGCATGACGCCTCCGGCTCAGCGCGCGATGAACGCGCGGATCAGCTCGGTGATCCGCTCCGGAAACTCGTGCACCACCCAATGCGAGCCTTCCGCCAGCCGCGCGATGCGCAGATCCGGCACGCAGGCGTCCAGTCCGTCCAGCACACTGGGCAGCATGGCGGTATCGCGCTCACCCCAGATCACCTGCGTAGGCACCCGCACCGTGAACTGCTCCGGGTCCAGTTGCAGCGCGGCCACCCCCGGTTCGCGGGCAGTCGGCGGG
>JBFJKG010000439.1:0-2370 GCA_041635075.1 Solimonas sp. | reverse complement strand
CCGGCGACGGCGATGCCGCAATCACGAACACGCTCAAAGCGGTAAAAGCCAAGCTCGGCATGGTGCCGAACATGTTTGCGACTTTCGCGCGTGCGCCCGCCGCACTGAACGGCTATCTCGCATTCTCCGATGCCCTGAGCAGGGGCCGGCTCGACGCACGGCAGCGCGAAATCATCGCGCTGGCAGTGGGGCAGGCCAATGAGTGCCAGTACTGCCTGTCCGCGCACACCATGCTCGGCAAAGGCGCGGGCCTCAGTGACAGTGCGGTGCTGGAAGCACGCTCGGGCAAGGCCGCCAACGCCCTGGACCAGGCGCTGGCCGCAGTTGCACAGCGTATCGCCCGCCAACGCGGAGTCCTCTCCGATCAGGACATCGTGGCCGCCCGCTCAGCGGGGGTAAGCGACGAACTGTTGCTGGAAGTGATTGCCAACGTCGCGCTCAATGTGTTGACCAACTACACCAACCACATTGCGGCGACAGACATCGATTTTCCCGAGGTGGAAGCCGCCGCCGCGCTCGCAGCCTGATGTGAACTCCGGCCACCCGCACCAGTGCGAGTGGCCGGAGGCAGCCGGTGCAGCCCCGCGGGTCAAGCCATCCACACCTGATTTTTTCCAGCGCGCTTGGCCTTGTACATCGCAATGTCGGCTGCCCGCACCAGAGCGTCGGCAGTTTCAGCGTGCACCGGTGCCAGCGCCACGCCGATGCTGGCGCCAATCGTCAGATTCTTGCCGCGATACAGCACCGGCTTACCCAAGGTCGACACCAGCGCCTGCGCCAGTTCCTCTGCGGCTGCGCCGTCGGCGATGCCGGGCAGGATCGCGATGAATTCATCTCCACCCTTGCGGGCGATGGTGTCGCCGACACGGATGGTGTCACGGCAGCGCTGGGCCACGGCCTTGAGGATGGTATCGCCTGCCTCGTGACCATGACGGTCGTTGATCTCCTTGAAGCCATCCAGATCGATGAACAGCAGGGCCACGAGCTTGCCGGTACGGCCTACTTCGAGCATGGCCTGCTCCAGACGATCCATCGCCAAGGTAACGGTGGGAACGCTGGTCAAGGCGTCGTGTGTGGCCATGCGCTCGATCAGCATCCGCTGCTCATCAACCTGAGTCATCAGCTTGACGTTGCTGTCGTGCAAACTGGATATCGCCTGAAAGATGATGACCGGCAGCAGCGCCGTGGTGACAATCAGGCTGACCCATGACGCCGGACTGCTCACATAGGTCCGCGCCTCGAATGACACCGTCAGGAATCCCTCGGTGAATGCGATCGCGGCCGTCACGATGGCGATCAATACGGCGCCGATCGTAATCATGCCGGCGCGCACCGAGTACAGCGCAGCCATCAACAGCGCACTTACGGCCAACCAGGTCGCGCCGGAACCCATGAGCCCGAGCGTGAACAGACCCGCCAGCCCTACGGCCCAGAGCAGTGCCACGAGGGCCGCCGTCTTGAACGTTTCCGAAATGTGGCGGCGCGCCAGATAGAGACAGCACACCAGGGCCGCGAGGCCGATGTGCGCGGTGTACAGCGGCATCCATCCGGTACTGACGCTGCGCATGGCCGACACCGGCGCGCCTACCAACGAGATCAGGAACGCGCCTTTCCAGATGTTATCGATCAGCGAAAGCCGGATGCTGCTCAGATACTGAGCAAGCGCCGACCGGTCTGTCTGTCGCGCCACACCCCACGCCAGCGGCAGCGGCAGCGCATCGGCATGCCGGACTTCTCTCTGGGGCTGATCGGTACTGCGCATGTGTCATGAGCCTCCTGAAGTCATCATAGGCACATCCGGGCCGCAAACGGGGCCGCCCATGCCCCGGTTTGGCTACGTTTGGGCGCTCGCGCGGCGTCCGACTTGGCAGATTTGCCGCTTAACCCCCGACAGCTGCCGCTCAATCGCGTGCTCTATCAGCGGCCGCAGCTCGCTACCGCATACAGGTCGGGGGTCTTAGCAAGCATCCGTTCGATGCCATCGGCATCCAGTCTGCTACGCATCCGTGCGCCAGCCCCGGAGCGCCCCTGCTGGAAACCCAGGCGGCATCCGGATGCAACAGCAGCGCTCGTTCCGTTCGGCACGATCTGTCATGACAGGCCAAACTCACACTTGCACCCGCAGCATCGCGGCTCGCGGCTACTGCACCTCAAGGGTGCCACTGACCTGCAGCGCTGCATCCACGCACAGGTGTGGCAGACCCAATTGCCGCAGCCATTCACCGCCCTCTGTCACGCCCCGGAGCATGGCAATGGTGGTGCCGGTCCCGGCAATCAGGCATTGCGGAGCCAGCACGCTGACGCTGGCGAAGCCCTGTACCGGCCAGCCGCTGCGCGGGTCCAGCACGTGGCTGTAGCGGCGGCCATCCT
>JBFJKG010000438.1:0-2374 GCA_041635075.1 Solimonas sp. | reverse complement strand
GCCAGTCGCACTTCCGCGTGCGCTTCGGCCGAGAACTCGGGCGCAACCACCACGTCCTCGGGTAGCGGGATATCACCGCCACGCTTGCGGATCTTCTCGAGTATCGCGCGCGCCTTGTCCAGCATCTCCGGCTCGTGCAGCGACTTGCCCACCGGCTTGCCCACAGCAGCGAGGAAGGTATTGGCAATGCCACCGCCGATGATCAGCTGATCGGCGATGTCGGCCAGATTGCTCAGCAAGTCCAGCTTGGTGCTGACCTTGCTGCCGCCGACGATGATCGCCAGCGGCTTCTTCGGGGTCGCCAGCGCCTTGCCGAGCGCATCCAGTTCGGCTGCCAGCAGCGGACCGGCGCACGCGACTGGCGCGTGCTTGGCGACGCCGTGAGTCGAAACCTCGGCGCGGTGCGCGGTGCCGAACGCATCCATTACATAGACATCGCACAGCGCCGCCATCTTGCGCGCCAGCGCGTCGTCATTCTCCTTCTCGCCGACCAGAAACCGGGTGTTCTCACCCAGCGCGATCTGCCCGGGCTGCAGCTGCACACCGTCAATCCAGTTGCTGATCAGCGGCACGGTGCGGCCAAGATGCTCCGAGAGCCATGCGGCAACCAGCGTCAGCGAATGCTCCGGCGCGAACTTTCCCGCCTTGGGTCGGCCCAGGTGCGAGATCACCAGCACCGACGCGCCTTTCTCCAGCGCCAGCTTCAGCGTCGGCAACGAGGCGCGCAGGCGCGCATCCGAGGAAATACGGCCATTGGCAATCGGTACGTTCAAATCCTGCCGAATCAGCACGCGCTGATTGGCGAGGTCGAGGTCGGACATGCGGAGTACGGTCATGGCTTGCTCTTTCGATTCGTTGGGTTCACCAATAAAAAGAGGCGGCACCAGGCCGCCTCTTCACTGCTACATCCTTACTTCGCGGTTGCCAGCGCCACCGTCGTGTCGAGCATGCGGTTGGAGAACCCCCACTCGTTGTCATACCAGGCGGCCACCTTGACCAGGCGCTTTTCCAGAACCTTGGTCAGGGTCGAGTCATACGTGCTCGACGCCGGATCATGATTGAAGTCGCTGGACACCAGCGGGCCGTCGGAGAAGTTCAGCACGCCCTTGAGCTCGCCTTCGGAGGCCGCCTTCAGAATCGCATTGATCTCGGCCACGTCAGTGTCGCGCGCAGCGGTGAAGGTCAGATCCACCAGCGAGACATTGATCGTCGGCACGCGCACGGCGTAGCCGTCGAGCTTGCCCTTGAGTTCGGGCAGCACCAGACCCACGGCAGCGGCAGCACCGGTCTTGGTCGGAATCATGTTGTACACCGCGGAGCGCGCGCGACGCAGATCCTCGTGGTACACGTCGGTCAGCACCTGGTCATTGGTGAACGCGTGCACGGTCGTCATCTGACCGGCGACGATGCCGATCTTGTCCTGCAGCGGCTTGACCAGCGGCGCCAGGCAGTTGGTAGTGCAGGAGGCGTTGGAGACGATCTGGTCAGCGGCCACCAGCGTCTTGTGGTTGACGCCGTAGACTATGGTCTTGACGTCGTTGCCGGCCGGCTGCGACACCACCACTTTCTTGGCGCCGCCCTGCAGATGCAGCGCCGCCTTGTCCTTGCTGGCGAAGAAGCCAGTGCATTCCAGCACCACGTCCACGCCCAGCTCGCCCCACGGCAGCTTCGACGGATCGCGATTGGCCAGCACCTTGATCTTGTCGCCGTTGACGACGATGTACTCGCCCTCCACAACCACGGTGCCGGGGAACTTGCCGTGCGTGGTGTCGTAGCGCGTCAGGTGCGCGTTGGTCTCCGCCGGCCCGAGATCGTTGATCGCGACGATCTGGATGTCCTTGCGGCCGCTCTCGTAAAGCGCGCGCAACACGTTGCGACCGATGCGGCCATAGCCGTTGATACCAACCTTGACTACCATTTTCCGTACTCTCCAAAACCGGCGGCAAGGCCGCCCTGAATGTTCGAACCGGCCCGCCCTACGCAGCGGCGGGGCGGCGTATTTTACGCTAGTAGCGCATTCAGCCGGCTGACAACGTTTTCCGGCGTGAAGCCGAAGTGCTTGAACACCGCAGCGGCTGGGGCCGATTCACCGAAGGTATCGACGCCGATGACGTCACCATCAAGGCCGACGAAGGCACGCCAGTACAGCGAGACCCCGGCCTCGATCGCCAGCCGCTTGCGCAGCGCCGCCGGCAATACGGACTCGCGGTAAGCGGCGTCCTGCTCCAGAAATAGATCCGCACACGGCATCGACACCACGCGCACAGCCTTGCCCTGTTCGGCCAGCTGCTTGGCCGCATCCACCGCCAGCTGCACTTCCGAGCCGGTGGCGATGATCAGCGCCTGCGGCGCGGTCTTGGGCTCCCAGAGGATG
>JBFJKG010000437.1:0-2377 GCA_041635075.1 Solimonas sp. | reverse complement strand
GACGAAGAGATTGATGCCGTGGTGGCCAGCAGCGTCAATCCGACGCAGTTCCGCGCGGTCTACGAGCCGATGTTCCGGGCCGTCGCCGACAGCGGCGAGAAGATCAGCCCTCTATACGACTGGCGCGCACAGAGCACCTACATCCGCCGCCCGCCTTACTGGGAAGGTGCCTTGGCCGGCGAGCGTACGATGAAGGGCATGCGGCCCCTTGCCGTGTTGCCGGACAACATCACCACCGACCACCTGTCGCCGTCCAACGCAATCATGCTGGACAGTGCCGCCGGCGCATATCTGGCGAAGATGGGGCTGCCGGAAGAGGACTTCAATTCCTACGCCACGCACCGCGGCGATCATCTCACTGCACAACGCGCGACCTTTGCCAACCCCAAGCTGATCAATGAAATGGCGGTCGTCGACGGCAAGGTCAAGCAGGGCTCGCTGACGCGGATTGAACCCGACGGCACCGTGACGCGCATGTGGGAAGCGATCGAAACCTACATGGCGCGCAAGCAACCGCTGATCATCATCGCCGGCGCCGACTACGGCCAGGGCAGCTCGCGAGACTGGGCCGCCAAGGGCGTACGTCTGGCCGGCGTGGAAGCGATCGCCGCGGAAGGCTTTGAACGGATTCACCGCACCAATCTGATCGGCATGGGCGTATTGCCACTGGAGTTCAAACCCGGCACCACCCGCCTGACGCTGAAGATCGACGGCACCGAGACCTATGATGTGATCGGCGAGCGCACGCCGCGCGCCGACCTCACGCTGGTGATTCACCGCCGCAACGGTGAGCGTGTGGATGTACCGATGACCTGCCGGCTCGATACCGCCGAGGAAGTCTCGATCTATGAAGCCGGTGGCGTACTGCAGCGTTTTGCCCAGGACTTTTTGGCCTCATCCAAGGCGGCATGAGAAATAATGGCACGCGATGTCGAATCCGTGCGGTCTCATTCGATTAATTGTCAGGGGGCGGCATTTGCGTGCCGCCCATTGACCCCGTAACGAGGAGACCACGTCATGTCGCTAGCGCTCTACGGTCATCCGTTTTCTTCCTACACGCAGAAGGCGCTCATCGCGCTGTACGAGAACGGCACGCCCTTCGAGTTCCGCTGCATCGGGCCGGAGACGCCGCAGCATGCAGCCGAGTGGATGCGACGCTGGCCACTGCTCAAGTTTCCGCTGCTGGTGGATGGCGAGCGCCCAGTGGCCGAAACCAGTGTCCTCATCGAGTATCTGCAGCTTGCGCATCCCGGACCGGTGCGCCTGATCCCCGCTGACCCGATGGCGGCGCTGGACGTGCGCTTCCTTGATCGCTGCTTTGATCTGCACGTGATGGACCCGGTGCAGTTTGCGGTGAACTGCGCACTCAAGCGACTCCCGATCGGGTCTGAAGATGGCGTGCGCATCGCCAGCGAAAGGCTGGAGAGCGCTTACGCCTGGCTCGAAGGACGGCTCACCGGACGGACGTGGGCGGCCGGCGCGGACTTCACGCTGGCGGACTGTGCCGCTGCCCCCTCGCTTTTCTATGCGGACTGGGTGCACCCGATTCCCGAGGCCTGTCCCGCGCTGCGCGCCTACCGAGCACGCTTGCTGGCCCGCCCGTCCTTCGCGCGGGCAGTGGAGGAAGCGCGCCCCTACCGCTCGCTCTTTCCCTTGGGCGCACCGGATCGCGATTGAAGCGCACACACCCTGTAAAATGAACGCGAGGAACTGACATGACCGGCACCGTCAAACTGCAGCGCGTTTTGAAGGCGCCGCCTGCACGCGTCTACAAGGCTTTCCTTGATGCCGACGCCCTGTGCAAATGGCTGCCCCCACATGGCTTCACCGCCAAGATGCATTCGATGGACGCCAAGGTCGGCGGCGGCTACCGGATGTCGTTCACCAACTTTGGCACCGGCAGCAGCCATTCCTTCAGCGTCAAGTACATCGAACTCAAGCCGGACGAACTCGTCCGCCATACGGACACATTCGACGACCCCAATCTGCCGGGCGAGATGCTGGTTACGATTTCACTCAAGGCAGTGACGTGCGGCACCGAATTGTCGATTGTGCAGGAAGGCATTCCCGACGTGATCCCGACCGAGTTCTGCTACCTCGGCTGGCAGGAGTCGCTGAACCTGCTGGCGAACGTGGTCGAGCCCGACATCCCCGACGCCTGATCGATCCATTAACCCAGTAGAGCCCCCATGCCCCACGTTCCGCAGATCAAAGTTCCGGCCACCTACATGCGCGGCGGCACCAGCAAGGGTGTGTTCTTCCGCCTGGAGGACCTGCCACCCTCGGTGCAGCAGCCGGGGGCGGCGCGTGACCGGTTCCTGATGCGCGTCATCGGCAGCCCCGACCCCTACGGCAAACACACCGACGGCATGGGCGG
>JBFJKG010000436.1:0-2390 GCA_041635075.1 Solimonas sp. | reverse complement strand
CGACCCAGATCATCCCGTGCTCAAGGAAACCATCCAGCGTCTGAGCCCATGAGGTCAGCGCTACGCGCGGCAACCCTAGCGGGTCTGACGCTGCTTGGCGCGTGCCAGAGCTGGGCACCGCAACCCGCGACCTCCTCGCCGGCAGCCGACAAGGCCTGGACTCAACGGCAGGCGCAGCTGCAGTCGATACAACACTTCAGCCTGCAGGGCCGTGCCGCCGATGGTCGCGGTGTCAAGGCCGACATCTACTGGCAGCAGCGCGCCGACCAGTCCTTTGATCTGCGCCTGGCCGGACCGTTCGGGGTCGGCGCGGTGGCCATTTCCGGCACTCCGCAGCAGGTTGTGATCCGCACCCGAGACGGCAGTTTTCAAACCGCCGATCCGGAAGCCTGGATGCGCGAGCGTATCGGCTGGGCATTTCCGGTCGGCGGCCTGCGCTACTGGGTGCTGGGCCTGCCCATCCCGAATAGCCCCGGACAAATCACGCTGGACGCGCGAGGTCGTCTGGCCGTGCTGACCCAGTCAGGCTGGACCCTGAACTACAGCGAGTACCAGACGCAGGCCGGCTTCGATCTGCCGCGCCGCTTCGAGGCACAGCAACAGGACCTGCGCCTGCGGTTGGTCATCGACCGCTGGGAAGAGCCCTCAGAGGTCGGCTCCACCCCTTAGAATCCGCGCTCCGCGTTCGTGCCCTTATATATGTCCGCCATCACCCAAGGCCCGTTTACTGCTGCCTACCCCTGGCCCTGTCCGGCCAAGCTGAACCTGTTCCTGCATGTGACCGGGCGGCGCGCCGACGGCTATCACCAGCTGCAGACGCTGTTTCAGTTCCTGGATCACGGCGACAGCTTGTTCATCACGCCGCGCGGCGATGGCGTGATTCGCCGTATCGACGGTCCTGCCGCAGTGGCTGAAGAGGACGATCTGACCGTGCGCGCCGCGCGCGCCATCCAGAAGGCCTCCGGCTGCAACCTCGGCGCGGATCTGCGCCTTGAAAAGCGCCTGCCGATCGGCGGCGGACTGGGTGGCGGTTCCAGTAATGCGGCGACAACGCTGGTGGCCCTCAATCGTCACTGGAATCTGGGCCTGCCGCTGGATGAGCTGGCGCAGATCGGCTTGCGGCTGGGCGCAGATGTGCCTGTTTTCGTACGCGGCGTTGCTGCCTGGGCGGAAGGTGTTGGCGATCAACTACGCCCGGTACAGCCTCCGGAACCCTGGTATCTGGTGGTAACGCCACCCCTCGCGGTCAGCACCGCTGCGATGTTTGCCGATCCCGAGCTGCAGCGTGACCACGCCGCCATCACGCTGGAGGACCACCTCGCCGGCCGCTCCCGCAACGTGTTCGAGCCCATCACCTGCGCGCATCATCCCGAGGTCAGGGCCGCACTGGACTGGCTGAGTCAACACGGCCCCGCCCGCATGTCCGGCACCGGCGCCTCGGTGTTCTGCGCATTCCAGACGCGCAGCGAGGCGCTGGCTGTGCAGAGCGCGGTGCCGGCCGCATGGAGCCGCTTTGTGGCCCGCGGTTGCAACCGTTCGCCACTGCTGGATGCGATGTCGCGTAGCTAATTTCTACCGAAGGCGGTCGATTCGGCGACAGCATTGGGTATAATTCGCGCCGCTTTCGGGCGAAATCATGTTGGGGCGTCGCCAAGCGGTAAGGCAGCGGGTTTTGATCCCGCCATTCGGTGGTTCGAATCCATCCGCCCCAGCCAGTTTTCTGTTGGCAATCGGTCGCCCGTCAAGGCGGCGACCTGTTGCAAACGACGACCCGCTGCTCTTTTGCCGGACTCCCGCGACGCGGGAGCAGACGAAACCGATACCCAGCGCCGTAGAGACCGATCCATGCCCGATAGCAAGTTGATGCTGTTCTCAGGGAATTCCAATCCCAAGCTCTCCCGAGACATCGCCAACTACCTGAAGACGCCGCTCGGCCATGCCATGGTCGGCCAGTTCTCCGACGGCGAAATCCAGATCGAAATTCTGGAAAACGTGCGCGGCAAGGACGTATTCGTGGTGCAGCCGACCTGCGTGCCCACCAACGACAACGTCATGGAACTGCTGCTGATGCTGGACGCGCTCAAGCGCGCCTCGGCCTCGCGCGTCACAGCGGTCATCCCCTACTTCGGCTATGCCCGCCAGGACCGCCGCCCGCGCTCGGCACGCGTGCCGATTTCCGCGAAGGTGGTTGCCGACATGATTGGCGAATGTGGTGCTGATCGCGTACTCACCGTGGACCTGCACGCCGATCAGATCCAGGGCTTCTTCGACATTCCAGTCGACAACGTCTACGCCTCACCCGTGCTGCTGGGCGAGATCTGGCGCCAGAAGTACGAAAACCTGATCGTGGTGGCCCCGGATGTAGGCGGCGTAGTCCGCGCACGTGCCGT
>JBFJKG010000435.1:0-2399 GCA_041635075.1 Solimonas sp. | reverse complement strand
GCCGAGCTTGACGGGTTACCGGCCGACGCCATCAGTGCGGCTGCGGAGGCGGCCAAGGCCCGTGGCGCAGAGGGAAAGTGGGCTTTGCAGCTGCAATTGCCTACCGGCCAGCCGGCATTGGCGCAATTGCGGAACCGAGAGCTCAGGCAGCGTCTGTTTCTTGCCTCGATCAGCCGCGGCAATCGCGGTAACGAGTTCGATAATCGCGATGTGCTGGCGCGGATTGCGCAGCTGCGCGCAGAGCGCGCTGGTCTGCTGGGATACCCCACGCACGCCGCTTACCAGCTGCAGGAGCAAACTGCACGCACTCCGGAAGCGGTCATGAAAATGCTGCGCGAGCTGACGCCGCCGGCGGTGGCCAATGCCCGCGAGGAAGCCAAGCTGCTGCAGAAGCTGATCAACGCGGATGCGCGCAAGGCGGGTGAACCGCCGTTCACCCTCGCGCCGTGGGATTGGGCTTACTACAGCGAGCAATTGCGCATGCAGCGCTACGATTTCGACGAGTCCCAGTTGAAGCCTTATTTCGAGCTCAACCGTGTACTCAACGATGGGCTGTTCTACTTTGCCAACCGACTCTATGGGCTGACGTTCAAGGAGCGTGCGGATATCCCGACCTATCTGCCGGAAGTACGCGTGTTCGAAGTGTTTGAAGCCGACGGCAGCCCGCTGGGGTTGTTCTACGCCGACTACTACGCGCGACCCAGCAAGCGTGGCGGGGCCTGGATGAACAGCCTGGTGCAGCAGTCGGAGCTGCTGGGCGGTCGGCCGGTGGTCGTCAACAATCTGAACATCCCGAAGCCTCCGGAAGGTGAACCGGCGTTACTGACCATGGATGAGGTCAACACGCTGTTCCACGAATTTGGTCACGCGCTGCACGGGCTGTTCTCGCAGGTGCGATACCCGATGTTCTCGGGCACCGCGGTGCCGCGCGATTTCGTCGAGTATCCCTCGCAGGTGCATGAGATGTGGGCGCTGTATCCGGAGGTGTTGGCCAACTATGCCCGGCACTATCAGACCGGCGCTGTCATGCCGCAGGCGCTGGTCGATCGCGTCAATGCAGCCGAGACCTTCAATCAGGGCTTCACCACGACCGAATACCTGGCAGCCTCGCTGCTGGATCAGGCCTGGCATCAGCTCAGCGGCGGCGAGCCGCTGCAGGATGCGCGCCGTTTCGAACCCGATGCGCTGCGCGACGCGGGCGTGGATCTCGACGCGGTGCCGCCACGGTATCGCAGCACCTACTTCAGCCACATCTTCGCTGGTGGGTACTCGGCCGGGTATTACTCCTACATTTGGAGCGAGGTGCTCGATGCCGACACGGTGGAGTGGTTTCGCGAGCAAGGGGGGCTGAAGCGCGAGAACGGCGATCACTTCCGCAAGACGCTGCTGTCGCGCGGCGGCAGTGAGGAGGCAATGGTGTTGTATCGCCAGTTTCGCGGTCGTGACCCGAAGATCGATCCGCTGCTGGAACGGCGCGGTTTGAAATCAACCAAGGCCAAGTCTGGTGGCGCCAAGCGCCGTTAGGTCCGGCGACTGTTCAGAAGCGAGGGGCCGGCCATTCGCCGGCCCTTTTTCTTTGGCGGGCAGGCAGGCATGATCGGCTCCGGCGCATAAAGCCGCGCGAGTGTGAGTTCCATGCGTTCTCAAGACCTGGTTATCTGCGAGTACTGCGATGCGGTACATGCGCGTCAGCCGCTGCCGCAGGGTGCCACTGCGCGCTGCCAGCGCTGCGACGCGGTGCTATACGCCGATCGGCCCTTGAACCTGGAAGGCATGTTGGCGCTTGCACTGGCGGGGTTGGTGGTATTCGCGATTGCCAATGCCTATCCAATCGTGGAGATGGAGCTGCAAAGGACGCGCAATACCATCGGCCTTTGGGGGGCCATCGTGGCCGCCTATGACAGCGGGATCAGTTTCGTCGCCATCGTGGCGGCGACAACCCTGTTCTTCTTTCCGCTGCTGCAGATGCTGACCATGCTGTGGCTGCTCATTCCGCTCAGGGCGGGCTACAGGCCGCCGGGTTTTGCCCGCGCCATGCACGCGCTGCGCTACATGCGGCCGTGGGGGATGGTCGAAGTGTTCATGCTGGGCGTACTGGTATCGGTGGTCAAGCTGGCCAGTCTTGCCGAGGTTGCTCCCGGCCCTGGACTGTGGGCGTTTGCGGTGCTGACATTGCTGATGACGGCGGTGTCCAGCGTCGATCCGGAAGCGATCTGGGATTACGCAGATCGGTGCGCAAAATGAATCCTCTGCAGGTCGCGACTGCCAAGGAGCTCGGGTTGATTCGTTGCCCGGGCTGTGGCCTGACCTGCTCTGCCAAGATTCCGATCCGCGCGGGGCTGCGCGCCGACTGTCCGCGCTGCGGCACGCAACTGGAGCGGCGTCGGCGCCATAGCGTC
>JBFJKG010000434.1:0-2415 GCA_041635075.1 Solimonas sp. | reverse complement strand
GCTCCACAGTACGAGTCGGCCGACGGCGTAGGTGCAGCGGCTGTCTGCTACGGCCTCGCCTTCAGCGACCAGCCGTTGCGGTCGCTCACTGTCCGCCGCCAGCAGCAGGTCATACGGCGCGCCTTGACGGATGGCGGTGTAGAGCCCGCCGGTCGCGCCTGAGGCGATGCGCAGGCGGTGCTCGGTGTGCGCGGCAAAGTCGGTGGCCAGCTGCTGCAGGGCGCCACTGAAGTTGGCTGCGACTGCGACCGTGGCTTCAGCGGCGGCCGCGCCGGCGCTGACCAGCAGCAGCACACCGGCGAGCCCGGCGTTCATGGGCCGTCGCCGACGGCCTGCAACCTGCGCGGCGAGCGCCAGCGCAGCAGGCCATCCGGATCCGCCGTCGGCCGTGCCCGCACGCGCGCGCGGAGGCTAGACGTGCAGGCAGCGCGGGCGCGGCCCGACAGCGGAGCGGAAAAAACGTGAACGCGGCTCATGCGTAGCCGCCGACATGCGGCCGCGCGATGCGGCAGACATCAATCAGGTGAACCAGTCCCGGAAGAATCGCGGCCAGGGTTTCTTCAGCCCCGCGCCGGCTACCGGGGAACGTCAGCACCACGCTATTGCCGGACAAGCCGGCGATGCCGCGCGACAGCATTGCGTACGGCGTGCGCGACTGACCGTAGGCGCGGGCCGCTTCCATGATGCCCGGCAGCTCGGAGGTCAGCAGTGGCCGCACGGTATCGACGGCGCAGTCACGCGGCCCTACGCCGGTGCCGCCCACCGTCACAATCAGTTCGATGCCCTGCTGCAGCCAATGCTCGACGCGCGCCTTGAGTTGTTCGGGTTCGTCCGGCAGCACCTCGTAGGCGGCCATCGCAAAGCCCGCTTCGGCCAGGCCATCGGCGACCGAGCGACCGGCGGTGTCCGGCTTGCGGCCGGCGGCGACCGTATCCGACAGCACGATGACCGCCGCGCGTGCGCCGACGATGTGCCGTTCAAACTGGGACTTGCCGCCAAGCTTCTGATGCAGGCGGATGTCGCCGATCACCAGATCCTTGCCATCCACATGCGGCTTCATCATGTCGTACACGGTCAGCGCTGCCGCGCTGACGGCGGTCAGCGCTTCCATCTCCACGCCGGTAGCGGCAATGGTGCGTACCCGTGCCTCGATCAGTAGCGCGTCTTCTTCAAAATCAAAAGCCAGCTCGGCGTCGAGCACTGGAATCGGGTGGCAGTGTGGCAGCCAGTCCGGCGTGCGCTTGACGGCCATCAAGCCGGCGATGCGCGCACATTCCAGAACATCGCCCTTGGCCACGTTGCGCTCGCGGATCATGGTGATGCCGTCGGCGGAAACACGAATCCGCCCGCCAGCGGTTGCGCTGCGCAGCGTGGGTGTCTTCAGGGTGATGTCACGCATGACCGGTTACCAATGTTCTTCAAGGGGGCTGACGGCGTCTACGCAATGGGCGTGCCGATGCGATGCCGCGGGAGCGGTGCTGGTGGCGTCGCCGATGCAGCAGCCTTCGACAAAGGCGCTGCTGCCATCGGCATAGAACTCTTCCTTCCAGATCGGCACCGTGTGCTTGGTGACGTCCACCGCGGCGCGCAGCGCAGCAAAGGCTTCGGCGCGATGCGCGGCGCGCACCAGTGCGTAGATCGCGACATCCCCGATTTCGAGTCGTCCAATGCGGTGGACCACGCGACACACCGGCACGGCATGCTGCGCACAGATCTGTGCCTCGATTTCGCGAATCATGCGTTCGGCGACTGCGACATGCGCGCTGTAGCTCAGTGCAGTGACCGGACGCAGCTGATGATGGTTGCGCACGGTGCCGGCAAACAGGGCCAACGCGCCGCAGTCCGGGCGTGCGCTGTCGGCAATCATTGCGTCCAGCGACAACGCAGATTCCTGGATGCGGCAGTAACTGGCGATCATGCTCAGCCTCCCGCCACCGGCGGCAGTAGCGCCAGCTCGTCGCCGTCGTACAGCGGCGTCTCGCGGTAGATGATGCTGTCGCCGCGTGCACAGGCGCAGCGTGGCAGCGCTGCTGCCAGTTCGATGCGCTCGGTGCCAAGTGCCACCAGTGCATCGCGCACGGTGGCGCGCTCTGGTAGCTGCAGCTCCAGTACGTCGGTGCCCGCCAGACGGCGGGTCACGCCAAAACATTGCACGGCGATTTTCATGAGCGCGGCTCAGCCTCCGAGGTGATGCATGGTGATGGGCCGTTCGACATAGCCCGGTTGTGCGGCGTAGCCGGCGGGCTTGTTCCACACGCTGGCGCGGATCAACGATGCCAACGCGCCCGGCTCGGCTAGCCCGCGCAACGGCGCGCGCAGGTTGTGACCTTGTGCGGAGAACAGGCAGGTGTAGAGCGAACCGCGTGCATCCAGACGCAGGCGATCACAGCGCGAGCAGAACGGTTTGGAGATCGT
>JBFJKG010000433.1:0-2424 GCA_041635075.1 Solimonas sp. | reverse complement strand
CTGCAGGACATCGCGCTGGTCGCCAAGGGCTATGGTGTGATCGCGTCGATCATCGGCGTGATTGTCGGTGGCCTGGGGGTCGCGCGCTTTGGCGTAGTGCGCGCGCTGATCATCGGCGGCGTGCTGGTGATCCTGTCCAACTTGGCATTCGCCACGCTGGCGTTTCAGGAGCACCCTGGCCTGCTCGGGCTCGGCATGGTCGTCAGCGCCGACAACTTCGCTTACAACTTCGCCGGCACCGCGTTCATCGCCTATCTGTCCGGCCTGACCAACACCGCTTACACGGCGACACAGTACGCGCTGTTCTCTTCGCTGTTCTCACTGCCCGGCAAGCTGCTGATGGGGGCGTCCGGATTTGTGGTGGACACAGCGGGCTACCCAGCGTTCTTCCTCTATACCTCGGCGCTGGGTGTGCCTTCGTTGGTGCTGCTGATCTTTCTGGTACGCAGGCTCAGGCGGCCACCGGTTCTATCGTCTGCAGCCGCCGAAAAACCGCTGCAAAGCGGCGGCCGATAGGGTTGTCGTCAGGGACATCCCAAGCCCGGTGATAGACCGGAAGGGTCAGCCGATCAATATTGTCGGCGCGCCCGGCATGCATCGCGCCCATAAGCTTCAAGTGCTTGATAATTCTATCGTTATCGCTGGCAACGTCGTAGTAGAACTTGCGCAGACCCTGCTGGTACGCGGTGAGGTGCAAACAGGCCTGCAGCACAAACCCCGCGCCACGCCCCTGATAGGTATCGGCAATCGTGATCGCTACGTCGGCAGCATCCGGCTCGCCATTTAGCCGGATGTAGCGTGCAACGCCAACGCCGGGCTCCTCCGCCTTTTCAAGGTCGGCCGCCGCCCAGGCGACATGGTGGACCTGGTCGATATTGACCAGCGCACTGAGCTGCTGGTCGTCGAGGTCATTCAAGCTTTCACCGCCGAAGCGGCGCCGACGCGCCAGTTGCGACAGGCGCCGATAACCTTCGCGCAGCCGCGGCGCGTCTTCGGGCCGCAGCGGCCTGACGAGTATTGGCAGCCCATCATCCAACGTGTACTTGAAGGTCGCCGGAAGCTTGGGGGTGCGTATCGAGCGGAACATCTGGGCGGTCTCGAAACTAGTAATCGCGCAAGTCGATGAGATCCAGCGGATAGTCACGCCGCGTGCCGCCAGGCGCAGAATCATCGCGCTCCATGCCGTAGTCCGCCGACTCGATGTCGAGCGCGCCCGAGTAGTCCTCGGGGGCAGCGCAAGGGCGCGCCGCCATCTCCAGCCAGACATCAAACTCGTATTCCTCTAGCGTGCCGTCGTAGTGCTGCACCAGCACGATTTCGGCATCGGCATCGACGCCGACAATCTCAAAAGGCTCGCCATCGGTTCTGTACCAATTGCCGACGGACACGTCCTGCAGCCATTCCGCCATCTCGCACCTCCCGGGTCGCGTTTCACGAAGCCCGGTACAAGTTCTACGCCGCCTGTGCGAAGGCTTCAACCACCCACCGCGCCTGTAGTCCGCAAGCTGCTGAATCGCGGGACAATCAAGGGCTGGGAATGGTGTGGCGCCTGTGGATCGTTTCAATCCCTTCCAGCACGTCAGCGGGCAACTCGAGCGCTGCGCTGTCCAGATTACTGCGCAGTTGTTCCAGCGTAGTCGCGCCGATGATGTTGGAGGCGAGAAATGGGCGGCTGTTGACGTAGGCAAGCGCCATCTGCGCCGGGTCCAGGCCATGCGCTCGCGCGAGCTCCACGTAGGCGCGCGTCGCCGCGTCCGCCTCGGGACTGGTATAGCGGGAAAACCGGCTGAACAGGGTCAGCCGTGCATTCGGCGGGCGCAGACCGCCCAGATACTTTCCGGACAGCACGCCGAATGCGAGTGGCGAATAGGCCAGCAGGCCCACCGACTCTCGATGCGCAAACTCCGCAAGGCCAACCTCAAAGCTACGGTTCAGCAGGTTGTAGGGGTTCTGAATCGCATGCACGCGCGGCCACTGCCGTTCACGATGCAAGCGCAGGTACTCGTGCACGCCCCAGGGAGTTTCATTGGAGATGCCGATGTAGCGGACCTTGCCCTGCAACACCAGCTCGTTGAGCGCGCCCAAGGTTTCCTCGATGGTCGGCCCCTCTGCTTCACGGTGTTCGTAGCCGAGCTTGCCGAAGTAGTTCGTCGGCCGCTGCGGCCAATGCACCTGATACAGATCGATCACATCGGTCTGCAGCCGTTTCAGGCTGGCGTCGCAAGCGGCAAGGACCTGCTCCCGATTCAGGCAGGGACCGCCACGAAGATAAGGAAACATGCCCGGGCCAATCACCTTGCTGGCCAGCACGATGTCCTTGCGCTTGCCAGTCTTGCGTAGCCAGCTGCCGATATAGGCTTCGGTCCGCCCCTGTGTCTCCGCCTTCGGAGCGACCGGATACATTTCCGCGGTATCGAAGAAATT
>JBFJKG010000432.1:0-2431 GCA_041635075.1 Solimonas sp. | reverse complement strand
TTGACCATGAAGGTTTCGTCGGTGCAGGTCAGGCCAGCCAGAAAGTACAGCGCCGGCACGGGTCCGGCTTGCGCCTGCGGCGGCTGGTACACCGCGAAGTTCATCTGCGTGCCGGTCTCTGCGGAGGCATGTCGGTAGTAGCCCACACGCCCGCCGAAGCAGGCGTGCTCTGAGCGGGTCTCGATCGCGCTGGCAACGGGCATCAGTAGACCACCACCGAGCGTATCGACTCGCCTCGGGCCATCAGGTCAAAGCCTTCGTTGATCTCTTCCAGTTTCAGCGTGTGGGTAATGAGATCGTCGATGTTGATCTTCTTGTCCATGTACCAGTCGACAATCTTCGGCACATCGGTGCGGCCGCGCGCGCCACCGAATGCCGAACCGATCCAGCGGCGGCCCGTCACCAACTGGAACGGTCGCGTTGCGATTTCCGCGCCGGCCGGCGCGACGCCGATGATGGTAGAGACACCCCAGCCCTTGTGACAGCACTCCAACGCCTGGCGCATGACCTGCACATTGCCGATGCACTCAAAGCTGTAATCGGCACCGCCGCGGGTCAGCTCGACCAGATGCCCAACCAGATCGCCCTTGATGTCATTCGGATTGACGAAATCAGTCATACCGAATTGCCGCGCCATCGCCTCGCGCGCGGGGTTGGTATCCACACCGACAATCATGTCAGCGCCCACCAGCTTCAGCCCCTGAATCACATTGAGGCCGATGCCGCCGAGGCCGAACACCACACACTTGGTGCCAGCCTCGACCTTGGCAGTGAACAGCACCGCGCCGAGCCCGGTCGTCACGCCGCAGCCGATGTAGCAGATCTTGTCGAAGGGCGCGTCCTCTCGCACCTTGGCCAACGCAATCTCCGGCAGTACCGTGTAATTGGCAAAGGTGGAGCAACCCATGTAATGCAGCACCGGCTTGCCTTGAAACGAGAAGCGGCTGCTGCCGTCGGGCATCACGCCACGGCCCTGCGTGGTGCGGATCTTCTGGCACAGGTTGGTTTTCTGCGAAGTGCAGTACTCACACTCGCGGCACTCCGGCGTGTAGAGCGGAATCACGTGGTCGCCCTTCTTCAGGGACTTCACCCCAGGGCCGACATCCACCACGACACCCGCACCTTCATGTCCGAGAATGGCCGGGAACATGCCTTCAGGATCGGCGCCGGACAGCGTGTACTTGTCTGTGTGGCACAGACCGGTGGCCTTGATCTCCACCAGCACTTCGCCTTCGCGCGGCCCATCCAGTTGTACGGTTTCGATGCTGAGGGGCTTGCCAGCTTCAAAAGCAACGGCGGCGCGAACGTCCATGCACGATTCTCCTAGGGAGGTTAGGGGGCGCATCGCAGGGCGATGCCACGACAGGGGCCTGCAAGGATACCGCTTGCCGACGCGTGAGGCGCGCAAACAGGCCGATCCTCTCAGCACCGAAGCGTGTCGTGATCGGACTGAGCGCTGCAGCGCTCTGGACCCAATTTCCTAGGTCAGAGCGCCCATCGCCGGATCGCTGACGGAATGGCGGCCGGTCTCCACGCGCCCGGCCAGGCGACGCGAGTAGCCGGGCAACTCTTCCACCGTGACGCTGAAGTCGTACCAGTACCCACTGTCCGACAGCATCCAGCCATGCTCAAGCACACTGCCGGCCGCTACTTCAAACCGCCACGGCCCGTCCGTCCGGTAGGCATGGGCCATCACCACGAAATGGCAGGGTTCAGTACCCGCATTGCGCAATTTCAGATAGAGGTCGCCATTGGCCACGTCGTAACAGACTTGCAGTTCCGGTATGGCCGCGCGGGTCACGGCCTGATTGTTCAGGAAGGCGCGGTGAAAGCCGTTGGGCCCCAGCACCCAGAGGTCATGGCGACCCAACAGGTCCGGCGCCCATATGTCGCTCAGTTGCCGCCCCGCTTCGACCGCGTAGCGGCGCGGAATGCTATCCAGATCGCAGCGGTCGTATACGTGAAACACGGCGCCGGCCTTACCGGTATTGCTGAAGGTCAGCTCTAGCCCGCCGATGCCGTCCGGCCGCGATTCAACATGCAGTTCGTAGGGCAATGCGCGTGAGTACCGTACGCCGGCCGCCTGCAGCGGCAGCGCACCCGCTGTTCCGACTGGCGGCGGAATCTGCTGCAGTTGCTCCTGCGCCTCGCGCAGGGCGTCGGCCTCATTGCGGGTGATGCCGGGCAGCCGCGGCAATGGCTCGTCGTTGGGGTTGGCGAAGTTGAAGCACGAGGTCAGATCACCGAGCATCGCGCGACGATAGGGCGTGATATTCGGCTCGGCGACACCAAAGCGCATTTCCAGAAAGCGGATGATGGAAGTGTGATCAAAACTCTGTGAATTGACCCAGCCACCACGGCTCCAGGGCGATATCACCAGCATCGGCACCCGCGGCCCCGGTCCGTAGCAACTGCCGTAGAACGTCGGGTC
>JBFJKG010000431.1:0-2434 GCA_041635075.1 Solimonas sp. | reverse complement strand
GGCCCAGCAAGAACAGCGCGTGCTGACGGAGCATAAGCGCGATCTCGCGGAGCAGAGCAGAAAAGCAGCGGAGCAAAGCCGGGCCGAGGCGGACAACGCCTACCGCAATGCCATGAACCTGAGCCCGGCGCAGTTTGTTGAGATGGAGCGCATCAAGATGCAGTCCGCAGTCTGTACCGAGAAGAACGCAAAGTGCACGTTCATCATCGGCGGTTCGGTTAGCCCGGTTGTGAGTGTCAACTGAAGTGGGTGGCGAGCCACTCAGAATTTCCACGGACATCGATGAGCTGGATGTGCCGCTCATTCATCGCTTCCTTGCGGCGCATTCGGGTTGGGCAAGAGGGATACCGCTAGCCACCCTGCAGAAGTCGCTGCGCTACTCGTTGTGCTTTGGTGGTTATCTGGACAGCCAGCAAGTGGCGTTTGCGCGGGTGATTTCCGATTACGCCACCTTCGCCAATCTGGTGGACGTATTCGTATTGCCGGACCAACGCGGCAAGGGCTACAGCAAGCAGCTGATGCAGGCGGTGATCGCACACCCGGAACTGCAGGGGTTGCGCCGCTTCACGCTGGCCACGGCTGATGCCCATGGCCTGTACGCCCAGTTCGGATTCACGCCACTCCACAAGCCGCAGAGCTTCATGGAGCGCTATGCTCCGGAGGTCTATCTGAATCGACCGGCTGGCGCCGAAGCCGTGCCCGTGCCGTGACCGAGGATGTCGCCTCCTCCGGAGCAGACCATGAAACATCTGATAGTGATCGTGTCGCTGCTGCTGATCGGCTGTTCCGGCGGCGCGTCGCGAAACCCCGGCTTGGATGAAGGGTTCAAACTCGCCTACGCAAGCCAGCAGACGATTGCCGACGAGAAGCTGACGCTGACGTTCACGGAGATCAACGAAGACTCGCGCTGCCCCAGTGATGTGCAATGCATACAGGCCGGTAGAGCGACGATTACGCTGAGCCTGATCAGGGACGGTGCGGCAGTGGCGACGCGCACGCTTACGCTGCCCGGTGCTGAGACGGCTACGTACTTGAATTACTCGATTACCTTGCTGGAGCTGGCGCCGTACCCAGTGTCGACCCATCAAACGACGGCAAGCGAGCATGTGGCCACGCTGGTAGTGGCCAGGCAGCCGTAGCGACCGCGGCTACGCGCGCCGCATGCGGCAAGCGGCTCAGAAGAGGAGCGCAAGAATGAACACTCGAGCAATGGCGCTGACTCTGGTCATGCTGGCCGGCACCGCGTGTGCGCCGGCATTCGCCGCAGCTGCCTGTGACGACCCGGAGCACCGTGCATTCGACTTCTGGCTAGGGGACTGGGTGGTGACCAAGCCAGATGGAAAGCAGGTGGGAGTCAATCACATCACGGCGGAGTATGACGGCTGCGTACTCCACGAGCGCTATGAGGCCGCCAGCGGTTACCGTGGCGAGAGCCTCAATATCTACGATGCGGGCCGCAAAGTCTGGCATCAGACCTGGGTCGATAACGCTGGTCTGCTGCTACGGCTGGAAGGCGGCCTGCGCGAAGGCAGCATGGTGCTGGAGGGTCAGACGACCGGCGCCGACGGTCAGGTCACGCTGCACCGCATTACCTGGACGCCGCGGGCCAATGGCAGTGTGCGTCAGCTCTGGCAGTCCACGGACAAGGACGGCGTATGGCAGGTAGTGTTTGACGGGCGTTACGAGAAGCGGCCCTAGCGCTTGAAGACCTGAGCGGCCGTACCGGCCCCGTGTCAGGCGAGCGTAGCGGGTTGTCCCTCGCACGCCGGCAGTCCACCGCACTCAGGCCATGCCGGTCTGCCCTGCTGCCTTGCGAAACAGCGCCTCGCCGTCCTGCTCGAAGTGGAAGGTGTCGAGAAACTGGTCCACCGAGTAGTTGGGCAGCATGCGCCGCACTACGGCCGCCTGCGCATGTGCCTCATCGAGCGCGCCGGTCAGTGCCAGGGTGTAGGCGGCGATGGCGTGGATGTGGGCGTGGGCATTGGGCCGGGCGGCGGATTTGAGCGCCCACTGCGCAGCTTCCTCGTAGCGGCCGAGTCGCACGAGCGCAATGGCACGTGCGCCGAGTATGGCGAACAGCAGCGGATCGAAGGGGCTCAGATTCTGCGAGTAGTTCGAACTCGCAATCGCGGCTTCGGGATCGCCGGTTTGGGCCTGCACGAAAGCCAGAGCGTAGTGCCCCATGGCGAAGTTGGGGCTGAGGTCGATGGCGCGCTGCAATTCGGCCACGGCGTGGCCGTTGTGACCGCGCAGCCACAGGGCGCGCCCCATCGACCAGTGCGCCGCCGGATCGCGGTCGTCCGCCATCATGCTTTGCCCGGCGCTTTCGAAGGCGCGTTCGATCTCAGGCTGGCGCGGGGCCCAGCCCTGGAAGGCACTCTGGAAGTGGGTGAACGACAGCCCGGCATAGGCGCGCGAAAAGCTGGGGTCCAGC
>JBFJKG010000430.1:0-2434 GCA_041635075.1 Solimonas sp. | reverse complement strand
GCTCGGCAGTTCGGCAAGGGCACCATCGGCTGGATGGTGGTCAAGGTCGACGACCCCGCTCAGAACGAAGTGATCGTCGACAAAATCGACGCACTGTTTGCCAACTCGCCGAACGAGACGCGCACACAGACCGAGAAGGCATTCAATCAATCCTTCATCAAGCAGATGGGCGACATCGGGCTGATCATGTCCTCGATCATCGGCGCCGTGTTCTTCACGCTGCTGTTTCTGACTGGCAACACGATGATGCAGTCGGTACGCGAGCGCGTGCCGGAACTGGCCGTACTCAAAACCCTGGGCTATTCCGACCAGGGGGTACTGGCCCTGGTACTCGCCGAGTCCCTGGCGCTGTGCCTGATCGCCGCGCTGGCTGGCATCGGCCTCGCCGCCATGCTGTTGCCCGGCATTGCCGCGAAGCTGCCAGGCTTTTCCGGCCTCAGCCTGAGCCCGTCGACTTTCTTCGGTGCGATGGGCTTGGCCGTGCTGCTGGCATTGATCGTCGGCCTGCCGCCTGCCCTGCGCGCCATGCGCCTGCAGATTGTTGATGCGCTTGCCGCGCACTGAAGGTAATCACTCATGGCCAATACCCTGAATCAGATCATTGCTGTCACGGCAATGAACCTGCGCTCCATTCCCTCACGCCTGGGCACGTCCATGGTGATCGTCATTGGCATCGCCGGTGTCGTCGGCGTGCTGATCGCCCTGCTGTCGATGGGCGCCGGCTTTGAAGCCACGCTAGGTGGCACCGGCACCCCGGCCCGTACCATCGTGCTGCGCGGCGGCTCCACCGATGAGCTTGGCAGCGTGCTGACCCGCGATCAGGCACAGGTCATTGCCGATGCACCGGGGGTCGCCAGAGACGCCGAGGGCAAGGCCTACACCCTGCCCGAGTTGTACCTGCTGACCGATGTTGCCAAGCCGGACTCCAACTCCCCGAACAACGTCGTCGTGCGCGGTACCTACGCGGATGTTTCCGGCGTGCGGCCGGAGTTCCGCATCATCGCCGGTCGCATGTTCCAGCCTGGGGTGCGCGAGGTGGTCGTCGGTGCAGGCGCCGCGGCCCAGTTCGAAACCCTGAAGCTGGGTGGCACCGTGGATGTCCGGGATGGGCCCTGGACCATCGTCGGCCTGTTCGAAACCAATGGCGACGTTCACGAGTCCGAGCTGTGGGTCGATGTGGAAGCGTTGCAGACCGCTTCCCGCCGGCAGGCCTATAACTCGATCACCGTGCAACTGGAGAACGCGGACGCCTTTCAGGGCTTCAAGGACGCGCTGACCACCGACCCGCGGCTGGTTGTCTCCGTGCAACGCGAGCCGGACTACTACGCCTCACGCTCTGAACAGCTACATCTGCTGATCCGGATCCTGGGCTACACCGTAGCCGTCATCATGGGCATAGGTGCCGTGTTTGGCGCCCTGAATGTGATGTATGCCGCGGTAGCCACCCGCACCGTCGAGATCGCCACCCTGCGCGCACTCGGCTTTGGCAGCCTGCCGGTCGTGGTGTCGGTGATGATCGAGGCGCTGGCCCTGTCGCTGGCGGGTGGCTGTGTCGGTGCGCTGGGCGCCTATCTGTTCTTCAACGGCCACACCGTCAACACGCTCAATTTCCAGACCTTCAGCCAGGTGGCGTTCGACTTTCAGGTCACGCCGGAACTGATCAAGCAGGGTCTGACCTGGGCGCTGAGCATGGGACTGATCGGGGGCTTGTTTCCGGCGGTGCGCGCAGCGCGCCTGCCGATCATCGATGCCCTGCGCGCCCAGTAAGGCCTAGCCCAGGCGTATCCACAGCACCAGCGCTATCAGTGCGGCGCCCGCCAGCACGGCCAGTGCCACCCTGCGCGCCTCACGGCGCAGGTCGTCGCGAGTCGCCAACGGCACTGCCTCCGGCTGCTGCCGGGGCGTCACGCCGGTAGCCGGAACGGGCTGCGTCGCCGCAGCTGCGGGCTCGTACGCGTCGGTAATCGGCTCTGCCGCAGTGCCGTGCTCGATCACGTCCAGCAGCGCTGCCCGAAACGCAGTGGCCGTCGAGTATCGATCCTCGACTCGCAGCGCCAGGCCCCTGAGCAGCACCGCCTGGAATCGGGCGGCTCCGGGCAACTGCAGTTGGCTCAAAGGATCCTGGCCGACCCGATCCAGCGCAGCGGGCGGGTTGGCGCCACTGACCATGCGATACAGCGTGGCCGCAACCCCGTAGACATCAGACCATGCGCCCTGCGCGGCACCCTTCTGATACTGCTCCAGCGCTGCGTAGCCCTCAGACAGCACGATAGCCGGCCCACTGGAAGGGAGTGCCTCGCGCACCGCCAGCGCCGACCCGAAATCCAGCAGGATCGCGCGGCCACCGCTGGCCAGATAGATGTTGTGCGGCTTGATGTCGCGGTGAATGATCCCGCGCTCGTGCACATACTGCAGGCCAAGCAGCACCGGCCCT
>JBFJKG010000429.1:0-2440 GCA_041635075.1 Solimonas sp. | reverse complement strand
TGCGGCGGGAACTGGCAGAGGCCGGCTACCCCGCGCAGTAATGCGCCAGCGTTTCCGGTGAGGTCCGTGCGCCGCAGCGACGGCCCTGAACCTCACCGGACTTGACCTTGCCACGATGGGAAGCTTCATGCTGCTATCGTGCAATCGGAGAACCCCATGGCCGACACCGCCAAACCCAAACCTCAAACGCTGATCAGCTTCGGCGTCACCGGCATGACCTGCGCCTCTTGCGTCAGCCGTGTGGAAAAAGCGCTGAGTGCCGTACCCGGCGTGACCGAAGCGACCGTCAATCTGGCGCTGGAACAGGCCAGCGTTTCGGCCGCAGCCGACACCCCGTTTGAAGCGCTGCAGGCCGCCGTGCAAAAGGCCGGCTATGACATCCGGCTGGAAACCGTGGAGCTGGCCATTGCCGGCATGACCTGTGCCTCTTGTGTGGGGCGCGTGGAGAAGGCGCTGCAGAACGTCCCCGGTGTGGTGGACGCCAGCGTCAACCTGGCCACCGAACAGGCCACCGTCCATATCAGTGCAGGCACGGAACTGCGCGCACTGACGCAAGCCGTACATCAGGCCGGCTACGAGGCCCGTGCAGCGGAAGCCGCCGCGCCCAGGAAGCGCGTGCCGGAATGGCTACCGGTTGCCTTGTCCGCAGTGTTGGCTACGCCGCTGGTGTTGCCCATGTTCGGCATGCCGTTTGGGTTGGACTGGGCGCTGCCCGGCTGGCTGCAGTGGCTGCTGGCCACGCCGGTGCAGTTCATTCTGGGTGCGCGCTTCTATCGCGCTGCCTGGAGCGCCGTACGCGCTGGCACTGGCAATATGGATTTGCTGGTGGCACTCGGCACCTCAGCCGCGTACGGGCTTTCCGTGTACCAATTGCTGAACGGCCACGGCGGCCATGCGCTGTACTTCGAAGCCGCTGCTGTCGTCATCACCCTGGTGTTGCTCGGCAAATGGCTGGAGACACGCGCCAAGCGCCAGACCACGGAAGCCATTCGTGCGCTACAGGCCCTGCGCCCGGAAACCGCGCGTGTACGCCGTGATTCCGGCGAAGTAGAAGTACCGCTGGCGGAAGTGAAGGAAGGTGATCTGGTGGTTGTGCGCCCCGGCGAGCGGGTGCCAGTAGATGCCGAACTGGTCGAAGGCCAAAGCCATGTCGATGAGTCCCTGATCACCGGCGAGAGCCTGCCGGTCAGCAAAGACGTGGGCGCACACGTGGTTGGCGGCTCCGTCAACGGCGAAGGTGTGCTGCTGCTGCGCACCGTTGCCGTAGGCGCGGAATCCACCCTCAACCGCATCATCCGCATGGTGGAATCAGCGCAGGCCAAGAAGGCACCGATCCAACGCATCGTGGATCGCGTCAGCGCGGTATTCGTACCGGTGGTTATCGTCCTCGCGCTGCTGACCCTGCTGCTATGGGGCCTGATTGGCGGCAACTGGGAACAGGCCCTGCTCAATGCCGTAGCGGTGCTGGTGATTGCCTGCCCCTGTGCATTGGGCCTGGCCACGCCAACCGCGATCATGGTGGGCACCGGTAGCGCTGCGCGCCACGGCATCCTGATCAAAGATGCAGAGGCGCTGGAACACGGCCACAAGATCGACACCGTGGTGTTTGACAAGACCGGCACCCTTACCGTCGGCAAGCCAGAACTGGTGGCCTTTGAAGCCACCGGCGATGACAGCGACGCCACCCTGAGCTTGGCTGCTGCCCTGCAGGCTTCCAGCGAACACCCGCTGGCGCACGCCGTTACCGCGGCGGCCGAGGCGCGCACGCTCAGCGTGCCCAAGGCCAGCGACCTCAAGGCCATTGCCGGCCGCGGCATTGCCGGCACCGTAGACAAACAGGAACTGGTGCTGGGCAGTTCGCGGCTGATGCAGGAGCGTCACATCGACCTCAGCGCGCTGGAACCGCGACGCAAGCAACTGGAAAGCGAAGGCCGCACGGTCTCATGGTTGGCGGAAGTCGCGCCCACGCCGCGGCTGCTGGCCCTGCTGGCCTTTGGTGACACGCTCAAGCCCCATGCCAAACGCGCCGTCGCGCAGTTGCATGAGATGGGCATACACACCGTGCTGCTCACCGGCGACAACGCCGGCAGCGCCCAACAAGTGGCCGAACAGCTCGGCATTGCCGAGTTCCGCGCAGAAGTCCTGCCTGCAGACAAGGCGGACGAAGTCACCCGGCTACGCGACGCCGGCCGCCATGTGGCCATGGTGGGCGATGGCATCAACGACGCGCCGGCGCTGGCCGCGGCCGACATCGGCATTGCCATGGCCACCGGCACCGACGTTGCCATGCAAACCGCCGGCATCACCCTGATGCGCGGTGATCCGGCACTGGTGGCTGCCGCCATCGACATTTCACGCCGCAGCTACAGCAAGATTCGCCAGAATCTGTTCTGGGCCTTCGCCTACAACGCCGCCGGCATACCGCTGGCTGCCTTCGGCA
>JBFJKG010000428.1:0-2450 GCA_041635075.1 Solimonas sp. | reverse complement strand
TTCGCGAACCGCGTCCACCGCCGGCCGCGGCAGCTCAAGCGCCGTCGCCGCGTCGCAGAACGCGGAAACATCGCAGACGGCGCTGGTCAATGCAGCCAGATCCACCGGCTGCGTCCACTGCCGCCAGCGCAACATCTGCAGCGCGCACCACATCAACTGCGAGCGCCGTGGAAAGGCCTGCAGTCCGGCGGAGAAACGCGGCGGACTGCCCGCCCCCTCACCGCGCAACGCGGCCTCTATCCACGCCGCCGGCACCGTCAGCACCCGGCGCTGCAACAGAAGATCAGTCAGCTCGGCCGATACATCGCGTGTCGACAGTTCGTGCAAGGCGCGCATGATCGCGGCGATCAACGCGCGGTGTGTCTGCGGAAACTTCTGCGCCCACTCGCGGGTTACGCCGAGCACTTTGTCGGCACCGCCGTCCCAGATCGCGCTGGTCGGCGTAACCACTACGCCGAGACCACCGCGCACCGCAGCGGTATTCCAGGGTTCACCGACGCAGAAGCCATCCACTGCACCGCTTTCCAGCAAGCGCACCATCTGTGGCGGGGGTGCGGCGCTCAGCTCCAGGCCCGGCACGTCATCGGCGACGCCACCCAGCGCAAGCCAGTCGCGCAGCAGATAGTGGTGCATCGAATAGGGAAAGACGTGCGCCAGCCGCATGTGGCCGCCGTTGCGCAGGTAGTCGCCTACCGCCACCGCGCTCTCGACCACGCTCATGCTGCTGTTCAGGCCAACCCGATCCGCCATGCTGCGCGATAGCGTGATCGCCGAGCCGCCTTGCGACAGGCACAGGCCCGTGACCAGCGGAATGCCGACACGGTCGGCGCCGAGCGTTGCCGCCACCGGCATTGGCGCCAGACACTGCGCGGCATCCAGTGCACCGTAGGCCAATCGATCACGCAGGCTGGCCCACGACACCTCGCGCACCAGCGCCACATCGAGCCCCACCGCGCGGAAGTAGCCGCGATGCTCGGCCCACAACAGTGGGGCGGCATCGAGCAACGGCATGTGACCTACCGTCAGATGCTGCACCTCCGGATCGAACGGAATGGAGCGCCTCATGCGATGTCTCCCTGCTGGCCGCCGAGCAGATCGGCGGCGGCGATGACGATGCGCGCGGCATCGCCTATCGTCACGCGTTGCGCCATGGCACTGCGGCGCAGCAGTGCGTAGGCCTGAGCTTCATCAAGATTGCGGATGCGTGCGAGCGCTGACTTGGCGCGCTCGACGTCGCGGCGATCCGCCAGGCGCGTGCGCATGTCGTCGAGTTCGTCGCGCAGCTTCTGGTGTTCGCGGAAGCGGGCGATCGCCACATCAAGGATCGGCTTCAGCCGGTGCTCGGCCATGCCGTCAACGACATACGCGCTGACCCCGGCGCGCACCGCGTCGGCGATGGTGGCGGTGTCGGCGTTGTGCGCAAAGAACACGATGGGTCGCGGCACTTGCTGGGTCACGGCGGCGCAACCATCCAGCACATCGCGCGCCGGGTTGTCCATGTCCACGAGGATCACATCAGGTTGCACGCGGCGCACCGCGGCCGGCAGATCCTCGCCGGCTGACAGCCGCGCCACCACGTCGTAGCCGCTGGCATGCAGGGCCTGCGTCAGGAACGCGGCACGCGCCGTGTCATCGTCAACCAGCATCACTCGCAGGTGCGCGCTGTCAGCGCCTGCTCGTGGCTGCGGTCGCCCAGCTACCGGGCCTATGCGTCCTTCGCGTCTGCTCATGCGTTTTGGCTGCCCTGTCATGTACCGCCACGGACCGCGACGCAATAAAAAGGCGTCTACTGCGGCTCACGCAGCGGACGCCCTTGTCCTACCCTTGAATCAAATCCGTTCCATACCTTGGCCGACCGTCGGGGGGTCGGTGCGGCGTCATCGCCACGGCCAGTTCGTTGAATGGTTAGCTAGCGAAACGCGTGCCAACTCCACCGGACACGAACAAGCCCAGCGTAAACCGCCGCTTAGCGCACGCGGTCGGCGCAACGGCACGCCGGCTTTGCACCGTCGCTCGGCGATGGCGCACCAGCTTGGGCGGCGTTGCTCGGTCTCGTATCAGTGCGGCGCAATCCCGGCAGTATTGCGACTCAATGTAGTGCGTACTCCAGTTGCAGCCACAGTTTGCTGCTGTCCTCGGCGTAGTCGGCTGCGCTGTAGCGCGCGGCCTTGGCCAGCAGACTCAGGTGGGCGTTCAGCGCACGCTGCGCCTGCAGCCCCCATTCCGTCCCGTACCGCGCACCACCATGGTCAGCGTCGTAGCGGTGGTAGATGGCGGTGAGCACGACCGATCCGACGCTGCCGCCGAGGGAGGCGTAGCCATCGCGCAGGCCACCGGCCGGCGTGATCACGAACTGATCGGCCCAACCATTGAAGGCGTGCAGCGTTGCCAGCGGGGTCTGCACGGCGTAGCGGCCGTGGTCGCTGCCCAACACCTCATAGCCGATTGCG
>JBFJKG010000427.1:0-2451 GCA_041635075.1 Solimonas sp. | reverse complement strand
GTGTCGTCGCCCTCATCACGCTCCAGCAGGATGTTGGACTCCAGCGCCTGCTCGATCTCCTGTTGCAGGTCCAAGGTCGACAGCTGCAGCAGGCGGATTGCCTGCTGCAGGGCTGGCGTCATGGTCAGGGACTGGCCTAAGCGCAATCCCAGCGTGGATTTCATAGGCAGGTCGTCGGCCGTTTGCGGTGAATCTTGAGGGCGCGGCTCATTTCGGAGCCATGCGCAGCGCGCCATCCAGGCGGATGCATTCGCCGTTCAGCATCTGGTTTTCGATGATGTGCAGCACCAGCGCCGCATATTCGTCGGCGCGACCGAGCCGAGGCGGGAACGGCACTGTGCGGCCGAGCGAGTCCTGCACGTCCTGCGGGAGCCCGGCCATCATCGGGGTTTCAAACAGGCCCGGTGCGATCGTCATGCAGCGGATGCCGCTGCGCGCCAGTTCGCGGGCGATAGGCAGGGTCATGCCGACGACCCCCGCTTTGGACGCCGAGTACGCCGCCTGGCCGATCTGGCCGTCGAACGCAGCAACCGAGGCGGTATTGACCAGCACGCCGCGTTCGCCGCCAGCGTTGGGTGCCTGCGTGGCCATCTGCGCCGCAGCCAACCGGATCATGTTGAATGATCCAACCAGATTGATGGTGACGGTTCGGGCAAAGCTGTCGAGCCGATGCGGCCCTTCTTTGCCGGAGACCTTTTCGCCCGTCGCGACACCGGCACAGTTGACCAACCCCTGCAGTCCGCCAAAGGCCTGCACCGCGGCCGCGACTGCGGCCCGACCGTCCGCTTCCGAGCTGACATCGCATTTCACGAAGCGCACACGTTCGCCCAACTCCGCCGCCAGTGACTGGCCGGCTGTTTCGTTGAGATCTGCAATAACGACCCGCCCGCCGTGTGCGTGCAGCTGGCGAACGCTGGCCCCGCCCAGGCCAGAGGCGCCGCCGGTCACCAGAAAGGTGGAGGACTCAATATGCATATATTTGATTTCCCTATTTATTTCTTGGCGGTTGCTTTGACCGTGATGGTGATTTTCTCCGAGGTCACTGCGGGGTTCTGAGGCTGGTGCTTCCAATCGCCCAGCAGTAGCTGCAAGGTGTGGGTGCCGGGCTTCAGTTCGATCAGGGTTTCAGTCTGACCGCCGCCGAAATGCTTGATCTGTTCGGTGGCCGGCAGCGGCTTGGTGAGGTCGACGGTTGGGCTATCGATCAACAGATGGTGGTGCCCGGTTCCGGCCTGATTGACCCCGGCAGGGGCCACGCCCATACCGCTGAGGCCAAAAACGACCTTGACCGGGCTGGTGACTTCCGCGCCGTTCTTGGGTTCGATCAAATAAACCTTGGCCCCCTCGCTCGCGGCCTGCGGCAGGTTCAGCTCGGTTTCGGCCTTCTGCGCGGCCTGCTGCTTGGCCATGTCCTTCATCTGCGACCAGGTGTCGGCCTGCGCCGGCAGGGTAGCGGCGAGGCCAAGGACGAAGGCGGAGAGCGTGATCGGGGCAAGCTTGCGAGGGGAATTCATGGCGTCTCTCTAGTTTGGGGAGGTGGTATCGGCACGCGAATTGCTTGTGACGGCTGCCGACAAGATTAGGCGAATCGTGGCGCTGTCGCTATACTGGCGGCCGTTTGTGAGGCGTCTTCCGGTTGGCGCCAAAAGAATTCGTCAGTCTTCTCAAAGAGTTTGGCGCTGCTTTAACAAACCCATGCCCTCGCTGCGGGCCTTTTGCCCCACGCATGAACTACTTGCTGCCTGAACCGGCCTGAGCACCGCCTAGCGGTGCCGGCAGGCGCTTTCAGGAGCTTTACCCGATGTCGTTTGACACCTTGGGCCTCGCGCCCAATCTGCTTCGTGCTGTTCACGAGCAGGGCTACACCGCGCCCACGCCGATTCAGGCCCGCGCCATCCCCGAAATCCTCGCAGGCCACGATTTGCTGGCGGCGGCCCAGACGGGAACCGGCAAGACCGCCGCATTTACGCTGCCGATGCTGCACAAGCTGCAGTCGGTGGCGGCGTCCGAAGGCCGGCGGCACGTCCGCGTGCTGGTGCTGGTGCCGACCCGCGAACTGGCCGCTCAGGTCGAGGAGAGCGTTCGCACCTACGGCAAGCATCTGCCTGCCATCCGCACCACGCTGATCTTTGGCGGCGTCAGCATCAATCCGCAGATCGATGCGCTGCGTCGCGGGACCGATGTCGTGGTCGCGACCCCAGGCCGCCTGCTCGACCACGTGGGACAGCGCACAATCGACCTGTCGCGGGTCGAGTTTCTGGTGCTGGATGAGGCTGATCGCATGCTCGACATGGGCTTCATCCGCGACATCCGCAAGGTGATCGAGCGGCTGCCCGCACGGCGCCAGAACCTGATGTTTTCGGCCACGTTCTCGCCCGACATCCGCAAGCTCGCAGAGGGCCTGCTGCGCAATCCGGCGACGATCGACATCGCACCGCGCAACAGCGCCGC
>JBFJKG010000426.1:0-2457 GCA_041635075.1 Solimonas sp. | reverse complement strand
TCGATGTTGGACCACGCCTTGCTGATGGCGTGCTTCAGGCTGACCAGGCCGTTGTAAATCGTGATGACATAAACCGCCAGCGCCAACGCGATGGCGATCCAGATAAAGGTACTGACCATGCCGAGTGTCCCCCTGAACGTATCGACTTCCCCGCGCGAAGAATGCGGCAATTCATCCGCTCGCGCTACCATTCACCCTTCGGCGCTAGCCATGGAACACACCAGAACAATGATGCTGAGATTGCTGACCGCGGGATTTGTGGCGCTGTTGCTGACCGCTTGCTCGGGTCAGCAGCTGTTGAATCGCATGGCGCCGGATGAAGGCTACACGGTGACCTACGATCAGGTTTTTGATCCGAAGACCGGACTCAAGCTGGACATCTACACGCCGAACCATGCGCACAACGCACCGACCATCGTGTTCTTCTTTGGCGGTCGCTGGTCCGAAGGCGACAAGTCCAATTACAAGTTCGTCGGTCAGGCGCTGGCCTCGCGCGGCTTTGTCGCCGTGCTGCCGAACTACCGCTTGTATCCCCAGGTCAAGTTTCCGGCCTTCGTCGAGGACGGCGCCAAGGCGGTGAAGTGGGCGCGCGACAACATTGCCGGCTACGGTGGCAGCGCCAGCCGTCTGTTTGTCATGGGGCACTCGTCCGGCGCGCACATCGCTGCGATGCTGGCCGTCAACGAGGATTACCTGAAGGCGGTCGGCGGTTCGCGTACCTGGCTGCGCGGCATGATCGGCCTGGCCGGGCCGTATGACTTCATGCCGATTACCGCGCCTGACTTGCGCGATATCTTCGGGCCGGTGGATCGATTCGCCTACTCCCAGCCGATCTTCTTCGTGGACGGCAAGAACGCACCCTTGTTCCTGCTGCATGGCGAAGATGATGAATCCGTCTGGGTCAGCAATACCAAGAACATGGCGCGATCTGTGGCCAAGGCGGGCGGCGCGGTCGAGACCGTGATCTACCCCAAGCTTTCGCACGCGCTGATCATCGGCTCGCTGGGCTCGGTACTGCGGGGTCGCGCGGATGTCCTGGAGCAGATCGAGGCATTCGTGGCGCGCCGTGCCGACGGTGGGCCGGTCATGCCCAAGACTGCCATTCAAGCGACACCGCTGGACCCGAACGAGGGCGTACATACGCAACCGCTGCCGGAGCCACTGCCGGCGCCGGAACCGGTCTATGAGCAGCCGCGGGGCTTCGAGCTGGTTCCCCCAAGCGGCGAATGATCCGCAGCTATCAAGGTGTAGCGCCGCAAGTTGGCGCACGGGTCTATGTTGATCCGCAGGCGGCGGTGATTGGCGACGTCAGCCTCGGTGACGATGCATCGGTATGGCCGATGGCCTCGATCCGCGGTGACGTCAATCGCATCACCGTCGGTGCACGCAGCAATGTGCAGGACAATGCGGTGCTGCATGTGACGCATGACGGACCGTATTCCCCGGGCGGCGTGGCGCTGCAGATCGGGGACGACGTCACGATCGGTCACAGCGCGATTCTGCATGCCTGCACCATCGGCCAGCGCTGCCTGATCGGAATGGGTGCAATCGTCATGGATGAATCCGTGCTGGAAGACGAATGTTTCCTGGCAGCAGGGGCCATGGTGCCGCCGGGCAAGCGCCTGCGCGGCGGCTGGCTGTATCGCGGGCGTCCGGCGCTGCCGGTCCGGGAGCTGGACGCCGACGCGCGCGAGCAACTGCTGTACTCGGCGCAGCACTATGTGCGCGTCAAGAATCGATATCTGGCGGAGCCGGCAACGTGAGCAAGGATGCGGTGCGTGTGGTGGAAGTAGGGCCGCGCGATGGCCTGCAGAACGAGGCGCAGACCATTGCCACCGAGGTCAAGATCGAACTGATCGAGCGGCTCGCGGCAGCGGGGCTGCCAACGATAGAGGCCACCAGCTTCGTGTCACCGAAGTGGGTGCCGCAGATGGCCGACGCTGCAGAAGTGCTTGCGGGTCTGCGCCGCGATGCCAACGTCAGCTATCCGGTGCTGGTGCCGAACCTGACCGGCTTGGAGCGCGCCATCGCTGCCGGTGTTGCGGAGATCGCCGTGTTCACCGCGGCCAGCGATGCGTTCAACCGCAAGAACATCAATGCCTCGGTGGACGAGTCACTGCAGCGTCTGGCACCGGTCGTGGAGCAGGCGCGGTCTCAGGGCTTGCGTGTGCGCGGCTATGTTTCGACGGTACTCGGCTGTCCCTATCAGGGTGCGGTTCCGCTTGCCGAGGTCGTGCGGGTGACGACCGCTCTGGCGGATCTCGGCTGCTACGAGATTTCTCTGGGCGACACCATTGGCGTGGGTACCGCGCATGCCGCGCGCGACATGGTGCGCGCCTGCGCCGATGCGGTCGGCATGAACAGGCTCGCCGTACATTTTCACGATACCCGCGGCCAGGCGCTGGCCAACGTCTATGCCTGCCTGGAGGCCGGCGTGCGTAGCGTGGACGCCAGCGT
>JBFJKG010000425.1:0-2465 GCA_041635075.1 Solimonas sp. | reverse complement strand
GGACTTTGTTGATGACGCCCATCGCCAGGGGCTGGCGGTACATGTCTGGACCATCAACGACTGTGAGCAGATGAACGCCCTGCTGCAGTTGGGGGTCGACGGCATCATGACCGATGCCCCGTCGACGTTGGCGCGTTTGCTGGCGCAGCCAGAAAGCGCGCGCCGCTGTGAAAACGGCGCGCCCTGACCGGACTAACCCTGGGTCAGCACCACGCGGTAGCGGGCCTTGCCGGCGCGCAGATGCTCGACGGCATCGTTGACCCGGCTCATCGGGAAGCGCTCCACGGTGGGCGCGATGTCGTGTCGAGCGCAGAACTCCAGCATCGTTGCCGCCAGCGTTGGGCTGCCGACGGGCGAGCCGGATAAGGTCTTCTGGCCGCCGATCAGATGGAAGGCGTGCAGGCCGATGGGGTCCAGCACCGCGCCGACAAAATGCAGGCGTCCCTTGGGCTTGAGCGCCGCGACATAGGCCGCCCAATCCAGCTTGACGTTGACGGTGACGAGGATGAAATCCAAGGAGCCGGCGATCTTCTTCAGCGCCGCTTTCTCGGTGCTGGCCACGACATGATGCGCGCCCAGCGCCTGCGCCTCTGCGCGCTTGGATTCGCTGGAGGTGAAGGCGGTGACCTCGCAGCCCCACTTGTTGAGAAACTTGATCGCCATGTGGCCGAGGCCGCCAATGCCGATGACGCCGACGCGATCTGTAGGCTTGACCCCGAACTCGACGATCGGATTGAACACCGTGGTACCACCGCAGAACAGCGGGCCGGCGCTGGTGTGGTCGAGCTTGGCCGGCAGTTTCACCGCCCAGGACCAGTGGCAGCGCACGCGATCAGCAAAGCCGCCATGGCGGCCAACAATGGTCTGCTCACCGTTGCGGCACAGGTTGTGGCTGCCGGCCATGCACTGCGGGCAGTACATGCAGCTACCCGAGAGCCAGCCGAGGCCGACGCGATCGCCCACCTTGAGGCCCTTGGCCTGCTCGCCCTTTGCAACGATGGTGCCGACAATTTCGTGCCCCGGGACCAGCGGGAACACTGCGTTGCCCCAGCTGTTGTCGAGCATCGACAGGTCCGAATGGCAGATGCCGCAATGTTCGACGTGAATCTCCACGCCCTCCGCGGGTAGCGGGCCGGGGTCGTACTCGAAGGCCTTGAGTTCGCCGCCGGCATGCTCGGCGGCCCAGGCGCGTATGGCGGTGGTGGTCATCGTGAACTCCTGTGGGGGTGGGCGATCGGGCCGGTCAGCCTACAGGAGTCATGGGGTGAGGCGCAGCCGGGCGGACAGATGGTCCGGCGAGGTCTGCAAAATCAAAGGCTTGGGCCATGCGCCGGTGGGTGACGGCCGCCTGGCCGCACCCCCGGCAGATGGCTGTGGCTCAGTTGCCGAACAGCTTGTCGAAGGCCTTGTTCAGGGCCTTGTCGACCACGCTGTCGGTGGCCTGATCCACCTCGGCTTCGGCGCGGCCCTCAACCCGCTGCTGCTGGCGCTGCGCCTTCTGGCCAAAGATGGCGCCCAGATCGACGTCCGCACCGGCGCCGCCTTCAGCGCTCGCCGATCCGCCCATCATGCCGCCCAGATCCGGCATCTGCATCGGCGCGGCGGGCAGCTCGAAGCGGGAGGCTGCCGGACTCTTGCTGTCCAGGCTGATCAGCTTGAAGTTGTCGCCGTAGCGGAGCATGCCTTGGCCGCGCGCCTTGAACTCGGCGGCGAGTTGCTCGCTGCCGGCCTCGGCGGGCAGGTCTGCCATCTTGGCCATGGTCTCACCCATGCTGATCAGTGCCTGGGTCAGTTCGCGCGCGCGCGCGTCCTTGCTCAACACCATGGTCTCGCTGTGCTGTTGGCCAGCGTTGTCGACGTAGACCAGCGTATGCACCTTGCCGCTGATGCCGGCGACCGACTCGCTGCGCCCGGTATCGGTGAGACTGACAAACTTCGCCATGTTCTCCGGTGCGGCCATCGGTTGCTGCATACCGGGTTGCTTGGCCATGCCGCCCAGCATCTTCATCATGCTGCCCATCTCCACCACGACTGGGTTGCCGCCCTGCATGGCCACGCTATAGGCCTTGCCGTCACGCAGAATCATGTAGCCCTGTCCCGCGCCTTCGCCCAGCGTGTCCATGCGCATGCGCGCGCTGCCATCGAATTCGATCCGGGCCTGAACCTGCTGGCTGGCATCGCCGCTCTGGATCACGGCCGAGCCTCCGGCCAGCGCAACGGTTGGCAGCAGCATCGCTACCGCAATCGACATCCCCATTCCCATTTTCATACCGACACTCCTTCAACGCGTGCTCACGGATCGCCCGTCACCGGGCGGCTCATAGTCTCAATCCTGCATGACCTTTCGACGTCATTTCCCCGCTGGACTCAGCAAGGATGAATCCAGCGCATCCATATGCGCCAGCCCCAGTTGTCGGGTATCGATAGAGCTGCAGCCGGCCCCCTCGAAGCTGCACAACAATTTG
>JBFJKG010000424.1:0-2469 GCA_041635075.1 Solimonas sp. | reverse complement strand
CCGGCAGCGGCCGCATTGGCAGTGCCGACGACGTTCGGCGCGAACATGACCGAGGTGTGGTACTGGGTAATGACGAAGCTGGCGCCGATGGCGCCGATGCACAGGCGAAAGAACAGGAAGCCTTCATAGGAATTCACGAAGGCGATGCCGATCACCGGAATCGCGCCGAAGACCAGCAGCGCGGTGTAGGTCAGGCGCGGGCCATAGCGGTCGCTCATCGGGCCGACCAGCAGGCGCACGATGATGGTCACCGCGACCGCGGCGATATTCATATTTGCGATCTGATCGCGGCTGAAGCCGAACTCGCTGTTGATCAGCGGCATCAGCGGCGCGATGGCGAACCACGCGAAGAAGCAGACGAAGAACGCCAGCCAGCTGACATGGAACGCACGCATCTGTGGCGTGCTGAAGCTGAACAGGTCGATGCGTACGGCTTTGGAACTTGCAGACACGGTGCCTCTCCTGACGGGACAGAATCGATCGGGATGCGGGCACCGTTGTCCGCGTGTTACGCGAGACCAGCTTTGGCCTCCTTGCTAGTGGAGCAATCGCCGTGCCAACACCGTCGCCGGCGCGGCTTAGCGGACTTCGTTGCGGGTCTGTGCGATCAGCGCCCTGAGTTCGGGCACGCAGGAGCCGCAGTTGGTGCCACAGCGCAGCGCTGCGCCCAGCGCCTCGATGCTGTGGTGGCCCTCGCGGATGCTGGCGCAGATGGTGTTGCGGCCAACGCCGAAGCAGGCGCAAACCTGAGGGCCGGGGTCGGCACCGGGAGTCGCCGGCTGGCCCACCAGCAGCGAGATGCGGTCCAGTTCCGGCAGTGGCTCCTGCAGAAACAGACCGGAAAGCCATTCCCGTGCTGGCAGATCGTCCGCACGCGGCGAGATGAACACGCAGCTCTCGACACGATCAGCCACCAGGTGCGCGGCGCGATACTGCAGTTCTGCGGTATCACTGGCTTCCAGCCAGTCCGCGTCCGCGTCGTCGGCGTTCAGCAGTGCCCGTGACCATGCAGTGACGTTATCGATGCGGCCACGGCCGGCGATCTCGTAGCGCTGAAAGCGCTCGCCCTGGATCGCAGTCCACCAGGCGATGTCACCTTCGCGGGGGATCAGCAACGCGCGTCGCGTCAGCACGAACGCATACCAATCCACGAAGAACGGCTCCACCCGCACCGGGGTGTGCTTGAACTCCGGCTCACCGGATACCGGATCAACCGCTGGATTCACCAGCGCGCCGACGCGGGCGTCCGAGGCATTCTGATCATTCCAGTGGATTGCCATGAACACCTGGCGACGCATCTGCTCTGTTGTGGTGCGCACGCGCACCACGCAGCGCCCCCAGCGACTGCTGACCCGTGCCAGGCCGCCGTGTCGCAGGCCCCACATCAGTGCGTCCTGTGGGTGAATCTCCAGTTCCGGCTCCGGTCGATGGCCGGCCAGGCGCGGCGAGCGCCCGGTGCGGGTCATCGTATGCCATTGATCGCGTAGCCGGCCGCTGTTCAGCACCAGCGGCCATTCGTCGTCCGGCAGGTTGACTGGCAGCCGCGGCAGCAGCGGCAGCAGACGCGCCCGACCGTCGGTGGTGGAATAGTGGCCGTTGGCAAACGGACGCGTGGGCGCTGCGGTCGCCGACAGATACGGCCATTGCAACGGCTGCAGCGCGGCATAGCCGGGCGCATCGATCTCGGTCAGCCCGGCCAGGTTGAATTGGCGCGGAACCTCACTCTGGCGGTAAGCCGATAGCCGCGCATGCTCGCGGAAGATCTGATGCGGCTGCTGGTAATCAAAGGCGGTGGTGTAACCCATGCGCTGCCCCACCTGGGCCAGCGCCCACCAGTCGGCCTGAGCCTCGCCGGGTGCGGGCAGGAAGGCGCGCTGACGCGAGATGCAGCGCTCGCTGTTGGTAACCGTGCCGTCCTTCTCGCCCCAGGCCAGCGCGGGGAGCAGGATGTGGGCGCAACGCGTGGTATCGGTATCGCGCACCACATCCGAAACCACGACGAACTCGCAGCGCTGCAAGGCCGCGCGCGCCTTGTCCGCGTTCGGCAGGCTGACCACGGGATTGGTGCCGATGATCCACACCGCTTTGACGCGCCCTTCGTACAGCGCATCAAACAGGTCTACCGCCTTCAGGCCGGCGCGTTCGGCGATCCGCGGCGACTGCCAGAACGCCTGCACAAGTGCGCGATGTGCGGCGTCCTCGAGATCCAGATGAGCAGCGAGCTGGTTGCACAGGCCGCCCACTTCGCGACCGCCCATGGCGTTGGGTTGACCGGTTACCGAGAACGGCCCCATGCCGGGCCGCCCGATGCGGCCCGACAGCAGGTGGCAGTTGATGATGCTGTTGACCTTGTCGGAACCCGAGGACGACTGGTTGACGCCCTGCGAGAACACCGTGACCACGCGTTCGCAGCGTGCAAAGGTCTGGTAGAAGCGCCGCAGCGCGTCTTCGGCAAGGCCGCAGCTACGT
>JBFJKG010000423.1:0-2478 GCA_041635075.1 Solimonas sp. | reverse complement strand
CTGTCCTTGTATCTGTTCACCTTCCGCGCTTACTCCTGGGCATCAAACTTTGCGTCGCGCTTCTCGACAAATGCGCGGCGTGTCTCGGCAGAGTCCTTGCTCATGTAGGCCTGCAGCGTGAAGCCCTGCTCCCAGCGGTACTTGTCCTCAAGGTTGCCGTCTTCAATGCCGTTCAATGATTCCTTGGCAAGCTTGATCATCGTCGTGCTCTTGGCGGCAATCTTGCGCGCGATCGCCAGTGCCGCATCACGCAGCTGCGCTTTCGGCACGACCTGCTCGATCGCGCCCAGACGATACGCCTCCGCCGCACTGATCGGCTCGCCTGTGAAATACATCATCCGCACCTTCTGTACGGGGAACAGGCGCTGCAGATGCGCACCGCCGCCCATGGCACCGCGATCCACCTCGGGCACACCAAACGTCGCACAGTCGCTGGCCACCACGATGTCCGCAGCTCCGGCAAGACCGATGCCACCGCCGAGCACAAAGCCGTGCACCGCCACGACCACCGGCAGCGGATTCCGGTGCACCGCTTCAAAACTACGATAGTTCCCGGCGTTCACGGAAACAATGCGCTCTGGCTCCTTGTCGAGTTCCTTGATATCCACACCGGCGCAGAAACCCCGACCTTCCGCACGCAGCACAATGACTCGCGCTGCCGGTTCGCGCCCGACCCGATGGATCTCGTCGGCCAGCGCATGCCAGCCGGCATCGTTCAGGGCGTTGACCGGAGGCCGCTCGATCACGATTTCGGCTACGCCATCGGCAATCGTCGTTTTGAAACCATGGTTCATGACTGTGTACTCACGGCAGTGGTGCGCAAGGACTGAAGACGCGCGTCTGCCTCGCTGACAATGGAATGAATGACGTCCGCCACGGCGGGCAGACTGCCGATGACCGCCGCGACCTGCCCCGACGGCAGCACCCCCTCGTCCGGGCGGCCCTCCACCATCGCACGCTGGATCAGCACCGGCGCGTTAGCGGCCATCATCGTCTGTATGGCACCGTCCCCTTCCTTCAGCGCCGCAAAGAACGTGCGCGCCATGTGCGCCACACTCATGCCGGTATGCGCACGCCAGCGCCAAGCGCTGCTCAACGCGACAAACAGGCGCCGCAGCAAGCCCCCGCGCTCCAGCTTCAGCAGGAAGGGATTGTCGATCATGCGCTGCGGCATGCCATCGACCGCAGTGGACGCGCGGATCCGCGCCGGGTCGGTGACCTCAAGATACTTGCTCAGAGTGGCCTGAGGCACCGGCGACTCGGCAGTCATCAGGAAACGCGTGCCCATCGCGATACCGGCCGCACCGTATGCCAGCGCGGCGGCCAGACCGCGACCGTTATGAAAGCCACCCGCTGCGACGACCGGAACCTTTACCGCATCCAGTACCTGCGGCAGCAGCAGGGTGGTCGGCACCGAGCCCGTGTGGCCGCCCCCTTCCTGACCTTGAATGGTGATGATGTCGGCGCCGAGCTCGACCGCCTTCTGCGCATGCTTCAGCGCACCCACGGTCGGCATGCACAGGATGCCGGCGTCCTTGAAGCGACGGATGGTCTTGGCATCGGGACCGCGCCCGTAGGACACCGCGCGCACGCGATCCTTGTTGGCGATCACGCAGTCAATCACTTCTGCCGCATTGGGCTGGAACATGTGGAAGTTGACGCCAAACTGCGCAGTCGTGGCCGCGCGCACGGCGGCAATCGCCTCCTTGAGCTGCGTGGTGGACATCGTGGCCGCCGCCAGAAAGCCGAAGCCGCCGGCGTTGCTGGTCGCCGCCACCAGTCGCGCATCGGCGATCCAGCCCATCGCGGTCTGCACGATGGGATAGCGGCACCCCAGCGCTTGCGTCAGCGGGGTCTGCATAGACGTGATCACCGGGCTCATGAATTCTTGTTGTTCGCGGCCATGGTCTTGGCATCCAGGCCCGCCAGATTGTGGCCGGTCAGCAGGCTGTTGTGTGCGTGCGCAAAGTGGTGCCAGCCAAACGCGGCGTCCATCGCGCTACGCTTGCCCTGCAACTCCTCCACGTGATTGATCGATTGCTTTGCCAATGCCAGCGCGACCCGTGGCTGCTGGGCGAGACGGGCCGCCACACGCAGGACTTCAATCTGCAACTGCTCGCGCGCCACCACGCGGTTGACCATGCCCATCTGATAGGCGCGTTCAGCTTTCATCTTCTCGCCGAGCATCAGGAACTCCTTGGCGATGCGCGGATGCAGTTCGTACGCATGCGCGAAATACTCGACTCCGGGTATCCCCATCTGCACCACCGGGTCGCTGAAGTAGGCGTCGTCGCTGGCGATGATCAGATCGCATACCCAGGCCAGCATCAGCCCACCGGCAATGCAGGCACCCTGCACCATCGCGATCGTCGGTTTCGGGATGTCGCGCCAGCGCCGGCACATACCCAGGTAAACCTCCTGCTCGCGCACCAGCTGGAATTCCGCGCCCGGCTTGCCGACATGGTCCGGCCATAGCTG
>JBFJKG010000422.1:0-2479 GCA_041635075.1 Solimonas sp. | reverse complement strand
GGATGGTTGGGTGGACGGCCTGAAGAACGAGCGCCGCGTGATCCGTTTTGATCTGCCGGGCTTCGGACTGACCGGGCCCACACCCGATGGCGACTACCACATGGGGCGCTATATCGAGCTGCTGATTGCCGTGCTCGATCGGCTGGGGGTTGAACGCGCGCTGTTGGCGGGTAACTCCTTCGGCGGTCGCATTGCCTGGGAAACGGCGCTGGCGCACCCAGAGCGAGTGGAGCGCATGATTCTGGTGGATGCCTCCGGCTATCCGCTGCAGTCGAACTCGGTGCCCATCGGCTTCCGGGTGGCGCAGATGCCGGTGCTGAACAAGCTGATGCTGGTGACCTTGCCGCGCGGGTTCATCGAGTCCAGCGTGCGCAATGTCTACGGCGACCCGCGCAAGGTGACACCGGAACTGGTGGACCGCTATTACGAGTTGACGCTGCGCGCTGGCAACCGCGGTGCGTTGGCGCAGCGCTTTGCGCAGTCGCAACCGGGTGCCAGTGCGGCACGCGTACCCGAACTGAAGCTGCCGACGCTCATTCTATGGGGCGGCCGCGATCAGCTGATTCCGCTGCAGAGCGGCGAGCGCTTCCACCGCGAGATTGCCGGCAGTGAGCTAGTGGTGTTTGACGATCTGGGCCATGTGCCTCAGGAAGAAGCGCCACAGCGTACGCTGCAAGCGGCGCGGGCCTTCATTGCCCAGAGCGCTAGCGCAGCACCATAGCTTCAATGGGTTTATCCGCCTCGGCGACGTACCGGAGCGGGCAGTGGTCAGCGAACGAGAGAGGGGATCAACGATGAAGCCGTACCGGGTTCTTGTGCAGGCATTGGGTATCTGCGGCGCGGCCGCGTTGACCGCCTGTGGCAGCAGCAGCCAGCAGTCGACCACGACGCCACCCCCGGCGAACGATGCACGCTGCGCGCACTATCAGCCCAGCCGCCAGCCGTTCTTCGGTGACTTGCACGTCCACACGCGCTATTCGCTGGACGCCAATACCCAGGGCACGATCGTGGGGCCGCATGACGCGTATCGCTTTGCGATGGGCGAGCGCCTGGGCATCCAGCCTTATGACGAAAACGGCGAGGCCACGCGGCATACGCAGATCGCGCGGCCGCTGGATTTTGCTGCGGTCACGGATCATTCCGAGTTGTTCGGCGAGGTCGAGATCTGCACCAATCCCGATTACCTGGGCTATTACGCGCCGGAGTGCATCGCCTACCGCACGTTCCCGGATCAGTCGTTCATCATCTTCAATCTGGCGTCGGTGGGTTTGCCGGAGCTGCCGCAGTTCCCGGTGCCGCCGGGTATACCGCTGGTGTCGGATCTGCCGATAGTCGGTGCCAACGGCAGCATCCCGCGCCTGCCGTACTGCGGCGTGAACGGCCAGACCTGCATCGAAGCGGCAAAGACACCGTGGCAGGACGTGCAGCTGGCTGCCGAGGCTTTTTACGACCGCAGCGATGCCTGCCGCTTCACCACCTTTGTGGGTTATGAGTGGACCGGTGCGCCGCTGTCCAACAATCTGCATCGCAATGTGATCTTCCGTACCGGCGTGGTGCCAGCGGTGCCGCCGGCCTACCAGGAGTATCCGCGTCCGGAACTGCTATGGCAGGCGCTATCCGAACAATGCACGGCGGCCGACGGCTGCGACTACCTGACGATTCCGCATAACTCCAACCTCAGCGCCGGCCTGATGTTCGAGACCAAGGATCGTTTTGGCGATGACTACACCCGCGAGTTCGCGCAGCGGCGGCAGGACAACGAACCGCTGGCCGAGATCTATCAGCACAAGGGTCAGTCCGAGTGTCTGGGCACGCAGGGCGCCGGCGCGCAGGACGAGTTGTGCAGCTTTGAACTGCTGCCATATAACAATCTCACTGGTAATCGCTTTGGTGGGCTCAATACCGGCGCACCGCTGGAGCAGGATTTCCTGCGTGATGCGCTGAAGGAAGGTCTGCGGCAGGAGCAGCAGCTCGGCGCCAATCCGTTCAAGTACGGATTCATCGGCAGCTCGGATACGCATATCGGCTCGCCGGGCAATGTCTCGGAGACCGGCTTCCCGGGCCACGCTGGCGCGGGGCAGAACCCACGTGAGGGCGTGCCAGGGTTGTCGGATGCCATTGAAGTCAGCCCCGGTGGTCTCGCCGTGCTGTGGGCCGAGCAGAACACGCGTGATTCGCTGTTTGCGGCGATGCGCCGCCGCGAGGCCTATGCCACCAGCGGTACGCGGCCGATCGTGCGTTTCTTTGGCGGCTGGGATTTGCCCAGCAGCCAGTGCGCCAGCGCCGATTTCGCGGCGGCCGGCTATGCACACGGAGTGCCGATGGGCGGTGATCTCTCCGCATCGCCCCGCGCAGGCGCACGACCGCGCTTTGCGGTGTCGGCGCTGCGGGATCCGGGCGCGGCCGGCGAGCCGGTGGAACCGCTGCAGCGAATCCAGATCATCAAGGGCTGGATCGAGAACGGCGAAAAGCAGGAGCG
>JBFJKG010000421.1:0-2485 GCA_041635075.1 Solimonas sp. | reverse complement strand
TGATTGGCTGCTGGTGCTGGTGTCTGGATTTCTCGGGATTGCTGCTGGCGATACGCTGTACTTTCGCGCGCTGAACATGATCGGCCCCGGACGCCTGGCCGCCGCGCAGACCCTGTACTCGCCCTTTGTGATTCTGTTGGCACTGGCGTTCCTTGGCGAGCATCTGCGACTTGGCCAGATCGCCGGTGTGGCCTTGGTGCTTGGTGGTATCGGCCTGGTGACCTATACCCGCGCAGGTACACAACTGGATCCGCGGCGCATGCTGATAGGCGCGGCCTGGGCGGTGCTGGCCGTGTTTCTGATGGCGCTCGGTGTGGTGATTGCCAAGCCGATGCTGGAGCAGCATGACTTCCTGTGGGTGGTCACCTTGCGCATCGGTGGCGGCCTCGTCGGGATGCTGCTGATCGCTGCGGCGCGGCGCCAGTTCGGCGAGTTGCGCGCCACTTATGCCGGGGTTCGCCATTGGGGCGTGATCGTCGCCGCTGGGCTGACCGGAACCTATCTTTCGATGATGCTGTGGCTGGCCGGCTACAAGTACACCCAGGCGTCCATTGCGGCCGTGCTCAACGAGTTTGCGGCGGTGTTCATACTGCTGCTGACGGTATTTGTGCTCAGAGAAAGTGTCACCCCTCGCCAGTGGCTGGGTACGTTACTGGCCGTCGCAGGTGTAGCGGTAGTGGTTTCGTTCTGACCCCGCGTCGTGGTGCGGGGGTCATTTTTCCCATCGTCTCCCGTCGGAGGGCTGCGTAACATGCCGATGCGGCGCCCCTCACCGCGCAAGGAGCATGACCATGGATGGCAGCAGCAAGCCCTGGGACACCCTGTTCAAGAACGCCCTGGTGTTTGACGGCCGCGGCGGTCCCGCCCAGCAGTTGGACGTTGCGGTCCGGGCTGGCCGGATCGCGGCGATGGCGCCTAACCTGGATGCCTCTGAAGCAAGCAGTGTTGCCGACGTGCAGGGCCGCTGGCTGATGCCGGGGCTGCTGGATATCCATACCCACTTTGATCTCGAAGTCGAGATCGAGCCCCAACTGCCTGAGGCCGTGCGCCATGGCACGACGACGGTGGTCGTGGCCAACTGCAGCCTTGGACTGGCCTACGGTGCGCAGCGAAGGGACGGCGCCGATCCGATCGTCGACTGTTTTGCCAGAGTCGAGAATGTGCCAAAGCCGGTGCTGCGCAAGGTTGCGGATCAGGTGACCTGGAATGATTCCAAGGCGTATCTCGATCACTTCGCGCAGTTGCCGCTGGGCCCCAATATCGTGCCGATGATCCCGCATTCGATGCTGCGTATCGAAGTCATGGGATTGCAGGCTTCGATCAGTCGCGAACCGACACCCGCAGAACTGGCGCGGATGGAGGCACTGGTGGAGAAGGGTATGCGCGAGGGCTACATCGGGTTCTCGACCGATGCCTTGCCGTTTCACTTTCTGGCCAATCAGCCGAATACGCAGAAGCAGATCCCCACGCAGTTTGCGCCGTACCACGAACTCAAGCGGCTGACCAACGTTCTCAGGCGCTGGGGCAGGGTATGGCAGGCGACGCCGCCCAAGGATGACAAGCTCGCGGTATTCAAGAACTTCCTGCTGACGTCGGGGCGTTTGCACCGCAAGACGCTGAAGGTGACGGCGGTGGCTGCGATCGATGTCACCACCAACAAGTCCATCATTCGTCTCGGGCTGCTGCTGTCGAACCTGCTGAATTCCTGGTTGTTGCGCGGCCGCTTTCGGTTCCAGGCCCTGGCGGCGCCGTTCAAGATCTGGAGCGACGGCGTCATCACGCCGATTGCCGAGGAAATCCCGGTGCTGCGCCGCCTCAACGAGCGGGATCTGGACGATCGTGCGGGGCGCGCGCAGATCATGGCGGATCCCGGATGGGTTGCCGAGTTCCGCTCCATGTGGAATCACGGCAAGCAAGGCTTTGGTCTGGCGCGGCTCAAGCGTTGGCTGGGCATGGATGACAACGTGCTGACACGCGATCTGGCCGACATGACGATAGATCGCTGTCCGGTCGCGGAGTGGAGCGGAGAGACCCTGCATGCCGTGCGCGAGCGCCTGCTGGCTTGGCAGCGCGATGGCAGCGGTGCGCGTAGTGAAGAGGAGCGCGCCAGTTTTTCAGGTTTTCCGCAGCAGCCGGATGATGCTGACTTTCTGATTCATCTGCTCCGTATCTACGATACCGACCTGCGCTGGTGGACGGTGACCGCCAACCGCGACCCGGCGAAGACCAAGGCGTTGTTGTTCCACCCCAAGTTGCTGCCGGGGTTCAATGACAGTGGCGCGCACCTGACCAATATGGCGTTCTACGATGGCAACCTGCGCATGCTGAAGCTTGCACAGGAAGATGGGCTGCAGAAGGTTGCGCACGCGGTGCACCGTCTGACGCAGGAGCCTGCAGAGTTCTTTGGCCTTGACTGCGGCGTTCTGCGGCCCGGTGCACAGGCGGACATCGCGGTGATTGATCCCGAGGCGTTGAATCGCTACGT
>JBFJKG010000420.1:0-2485 GCA_041635075.1 Solimonas sp. | reverse complement strand
GCCGCGTACGTCATGCATCCGGTGTGACGGCAGCTCACCGCTCGGAGTCCGGGCCTTGCCCAGGTCGTGTACCAGCGCACAGTAGCGCACGCTCAGATCGTTGCCAGCACGCGCGGCGGCGTCCACGCACATCAAGGTGTGCACCAGGCTATCCACCTCGGGGTGGTAATCCGCGCGTTGCGGTACACCTGCCAGCGCATCAATCTCGGGCATCACGCGCGCCAGCGCCCCACAGCGCCTGAGCGTCTGGAAGTAGACGCTGGGGCGCTGAGCCTGCAGCAGGGCCTTCTGCGTTTCCTGCCAGACCCGTTCCGGTACCAAGTGATCCGCCTCGCCAGCAGCCACCATGTCGCGCATCAGCGCCAACGTTTCTTCGGCCACACGAAACCCCAGCGGCGCAAAGCGCGCGTGGAAGCGCGCAACCCGCAGGATGCGCACCGGGTCTTCGGCAAATGCAGCGGAAACGTGACGCAATAGTCTTTGCTCAAGATCGCGCTGTCCGCCATGCGGATCGATCAGCACACCGTCTTCATCTTCGGCGATGGCATTGACCGTCAGATCGCGTCGCAGCAGATCGTCTTCCAGCGTGACCTCAGGGCCGGCCTGCACTGTGAAGCCGCGATAGCCGTGGCCTGACTTGCGCTCCGTGCGAGCCAGCGCGCATTCCTCGTTCGTCTGCGGGTGCAGAAACACCGGAAAGTCCTTGCCAACCTGTCGGTAGCCCAGCGCCAACATCTCTTCCGGCGTAGCCCCCACCACGACCCAGTCGCGCTCCTTTACCGCCAGACCGAGGAGACGATCTCGCACCGCGCCGCCCACCAGAAAGCGCTTCATCGCATCCATCTCATTGCGCGACATGTACCGCCTTCAGCAACGGCGCCAGGTCCAGCGGTTCGCCATCCAGCGTCGCGCGCACCGCCATGTGCCACAGCACCCGCTGCACGTAACCCCGGGTCTCGTTGTACGGCATGTTCTCGATCCAGAAGTCGGCAGGCATCGGCGCCGACGGCAACCAGCGTGCAACCGCGTTGGGCCCTGCGTTGTAGGCCGCCAGCGTCAGCAGAAACTGGCCATCAAAGCGATCGGTCATCTCACGCAGGTAGGCCGCGCCGAGCGGCAGATTGACCTCGGGCCGGAACAGCGACTCGCGCGTCGGTCGTGGCAGCTGCCAGCGGCGTGCCACACCCTGCGCGGTTGGCAGCAGCAACTGCAGCAGGCCGTAGGCATTGGCTGAGGACACGGCCTGCGGATGGAACAGGCTCTCCTGTCGCATCACGCCGTAGATCCACGCGGGTTGCAGCCCTACGCCCTGAGCCGCCGCACGAATTTCGGCGGAATACGCGTCTGGGTAGATCAACTCCAGGTGATCCAGCCCACCCGATTGCGCCAGCATGGCCACGGCCTGCACATGCCAGCCCCACGCCGATGCCAGCTGCGCCGCCTGCAGGCGACCGGCCTCATCCAGATCCACCGTTGCGGCGCGCCACTCGGCATTTGCCCACTGCGGGCGCTCGATGGCGTTGAGTTCACGCGCGCGCAGCAGGGCCGGCCGCTGCAGCAATCGGGCCTGCAGCGCCGGGTCAGCCTGCAGCGGTCGCGACTGCGCGCGATACGGCTGCCCCAGGCGCCAGGCCGCGAGCAGGCTGTAGTAGCCGTTCTCCTGCGTCAGCGTCTTGTAGATCGGCGTTGACTGCTTGCCGCGCCCCAGCGCTTCCAGCGTGCGCGCGCGCCAATAGACCCACCGTGAATCGGCGGCCATCTGCTCGGGGAGTTCGTGCAGCCACTGCGCCGCCAGCTCCAGCTCGTTGTTCCATAGGGCACTGCGCACACGCCACTCGTACACGCGCAGGTCCAGCACCGAATCCGGCAAGGCCTTGAACGCGGCAACGGCCTCGGGCTTGCGGTCCCATGACAGACCCAGCGCCACCCAGCGCTGCAGTTCGGCGTATTGCCCGGCCTCGAACCGGCGACGATCAAACTGCTGCAGGACCTGCTGCGCGAGCGTGCTGTCACGTCGCGCCAACCGCGAGTAGCCCTCAAGCAGGGCCGGCCATTCAAAGCGCACACCCGGCGATTCGGCGATGGCCTTGAGTTCACGCGCCGGATCGCGCAGCAGACGCGCCCACTGCAACAACGGTGCGCGGCGCGCGGCCGGCACCTGTCGCGTCAGCCAGTCCGCCAGTTCCAGATTGCCGTCCGCCAGCGCCTTGCGAGCGCGTTGCTCGGTGCGTTCGGGCGTCATCGCGCCCTGATCCTGCAACCAGCGGAATGGCGCAACGCAGGCCTGCGGCATTTGGGGTGCGCTGGCCCAGAACTCCGCCAGCTCGTCGCGCAGACCGTCGGTTGCCCCGGTCTCGATCAGCGCCTGATACCGATGACAAACCAGCCCCTGATCATCGCTATCAGTCTGATAGCGCTGCAGCAGCGCACGCCACTCGCCGCGCGCGGCCAGATTGTTCAGCCAGACGCGGCGCAGTTCGCGGCT
>JBFJKG010000419.1:0-2486 GCA_041635075.1 Solimonas sp. | reverse complement strand
GGCGTACAGCTTGCCGTCATAAGGTCCGGCCACGCCCAGAAACGGATCGGAGTGGTCTGTAGAGAACGCGGCTTCAGTCCAGCTCTGGCCGCGATCTTCGCTACGCAGGATCCAGCCATCGTGGCCGACCGCAATGGCCACAGTGTCCGCAACAAAGGCGACATCCGTCAGCGTGGAATCGCGCTGCGTCGCAAGGCTTGCCTCACGCCACGGGCCTTGTGGTTGCTCGGCAATCAGGATATGCCCCTGTTCGCCAACCGCAATGTAGCGATCACCCTGCCGCGCCAGGCCGTTCACCTGCAGGCCATCCGCATGCACTTCCGTCGCCGGAAACGGCGGCGGCGGGCGGTGCGAAAACGAGTACACGGCGGCCAACACCACCAGCACGGTCAACGCCAGAGACGGCCACCCGCGCACAAAAGAGCCGTGCTGTGCGGCAGACGCCGCATGTTCAGTACTTGCCATGATGGAACCTCCTCCATCGGCCCGGATCGACCGGGCTTTGTTATTCAGCGCCCGCAGGCGCCTCTCCCCGCGACCAGTCTGGTGCCCCATCCCGGTGCGAGCAAGCGGAATCTCGATTTATGGACTCAGCCGGGAATCTCGAACAGGCCGGCGGCGCCCATGCCACCGCCAATGCACATGGTCGTAACCGCGTATTTCACACCCCGACGGCGGCCCTCGATCAGCGCGTGCATGACCATACGCGCACCGGACATGCCGAACGGATGGCCAATGGCAATGGCGCCGCCATTGACGTTGAGGCGATCTGCGGGAATGCCGAGATGATCACGGCAATAGATGACCTGGCACGCGAACGCTTCGTTGAGCTCCCACAGGCCGATATCCGAAACCTTGAGCCCATGCTGTGCCAGCAGCTTCGGCACGGCATAGATGGGGCCGATGCCCATTTCATCAGGGCGGCATCCGGCGACGGCGACGCCGCGGTAGATACCCAGCGGCTTCAGCCCCCGCGCCTTGGCGGTATCGCTATTCATGACGACGGTGACGGCCGCGCCGTCGGACAGCTGCGAAGCATTACCCGCAGTGATGAACTGGCCCTGCTTCACGAACTGGCCGTCCTTCCATACCGGCTTGAGGCTTGCCAGCCCGTCCAGCGTCGTTTGCGGGCGATTGCCCTCGTCGCTGCTCAGCGTGACCGACTGCTTCTCGGTCGGATTGCCATCCTTGTCGAACACCTGCTTGTCGACCGTGATCGGCACGATCTCGTCGTCGAAGCGGCCCGCGGCCTGTGCGGCAGCAGTGCGCTGCTGGCTTTCCAGGCTGAACTCGTCCTGGGCGCTACGCGAGATCTTGTAGCGCTCGGCAACGAACTCCGCAGTTTCGATCATCTGGATGTAAGCGCTAGGTTGCGCCGCCAGCACGGCCTTGGAGATGAATCGATAGCTGTTCTTGTGCTTGTTCTGCACCAGGGAGATGGACTCCAGCCCGCCGGCGACCACGATGTTCTGTTCGCCTGCCAGCACGTTCTTGGCCGCAAAGCCGATGGCCATCAGCCCAGAGCTGCACTGCCGGTCCAGCGTCATGCCAGAAACGGTGTCCGGCAGACCGCCGGTATAGGCACACAGCCGGCCCAGGTTGTACGCCTGGGTGCCCTGCTGCGCAGCGCAGCCGAGTATCACATCGTCGACCTCTTCCGGCGCAATGCCGGCGCGCTCCACAGCCGCCTTGATCACATGCCCACCCAGCACCGGGGCCTCGGTGTCATTGAACGCGCCACGATAGGCCTTGCCAATTCCGGTACGGGCAACAGACACGATCACTGCATCACTCATCGGAGATCCTCGCTACAGCTATGGGCACAGCGTAAGGGCTAACGCAAATGGCTACGCTACGCGGCGAGCAAGAGCCCCGCTTCATTCAAAAGTAGTAGCGGCGACCCGTTCGCCGCCGGTAGAACGCGCCTACTGCGCCAATGTCCCGATCCGGCTCTGCAGATGCGCCACCAGCGCATCAAAGCGACCCTCACTGGCCAGCACCTTGGGCAGATTGATGGTCAACTCGGCCTGCCCGTCTATCGTCACCAAGGCCGAAAACGCGCTGCCGGTCAAGGGAATGGGCAGGAATTGCCGCAGCCGAAACCCGGGACAACTCAGCGCCTCCAGATCCAGCCTGCCCAGGTTGGAGATCACGACCGTTTCCATCGGGCGCCGGCGGCGGTAGTTGTCCGGTGTGCGCGACACCATCAGATCGAGCCACGGCATTGGCAGCCGGCGCAGCGCGTCCAGCCAGCGAGGAAACACAACTTCCATCCGCTGCGCCAGCATCTGCGCGAGGCGTTCCCGGAATACGTCAGCGCCGGCCCCAGGCTCCAGCGGCACCAGCAGCATGTTGCTGAAGTTCATCGTCGAGTACATGCCCGGGGCGTGGCGCCGCAGGTCCACGGGCACCGCAATCAGGGCCGGCAGATCGCTATGCCGATGCGCAAACTCCGCCATCGCCTGCGCGGTCAGCGCCAGCAGATG
>JBFJKG010000418.1:0-2494 GCA_041635075.1 Solimonas sp. | reverse complement strand
GACACGCAGAAGCTCAAGGGCAATGTGTTTGGCCACCATGGCCGCCTGAAGGCTGGCGCGCTCAAGCTCGGTACCGCCGTTGCGGCTGAAGTGACCGAGAGCGTGCGCCGGGCGACGGTGCGCAATCATTCAGCCACTCATCTGTTGCACCGAGCACTGCGCGATGTACTGGGTGCGCACGTGGCGCAGAAGGGTTCGTTGGTGGATGCCACCCGCACCCGCTTCGATTTTGCACATACGCAGCCGATGACCGCTGCCGAGATTGCCGAGGTCGAGGATCGCGTGAACCGCGCCGTGCTTGCCAACGTGGCCGTTGCCGCCGACGTGATGAAGTACGACGCCGCGATCGAATCCGGGGCGATGGCGCTGTTCGGTGAGAAGTACGGCGACGAAGTACGCGTGCTCAGCATGGGTGACTACAGCACCGAGCTGTGCGGCGGGACCCACGTTTCCCGCACTGGTGATATCGGCCTGTTCAAGATCGTGTCCGAGGGCGGTGTGGCCTCAGGCGTACGTCGAGTCGAGGCGGTCACCGGTGAGAATGCGCTGAGCTATCTGCGTGAGCTCGACGCCCGCCTCAAGCGAGCGGCTGATCTGCTGCGCGCCGGCAAGGACGACTTGACGGACAAGATCGAGCAGACCCTGGAGCGCAGCAAGCAGCTGGACAGGGAGCTGGCCTCGCTCAAGGCCAAGCTGGCGTCCGCCGCGGGCGGCGATCTCGCCAGCCAGGCGCGCGAGATCAAGGGTGTGAAGGTGCTTTCTGCAAGCGTAGATGGTGTCGAAGGCAATGCTTTGCGCGGCCTGATGGACGACCTCAAGAGCAAGCTCGGCTCAGGCATCGTGCTGCTGGGCACCACGGCGGACGACAAGGTCAGCTTGATTGCAGGGGTGACCAACGATCTGACTGCCAGGGTCAAGGCCGGCGACCTGGTCAAGTTCGTGGCGGAGCAGGTAGGCGGCAAGGGGGGTGGTCGGCCCGACATGGCCCAAGCCGGCGGGACCTTGCCGGCGGCGCTGCCGGAGGCCATCGCTTCGGTGTTTGCCTGGGTCGAACAAAAGCTTTGAGTTGCCTCCGGGCCGTTGGCGCAGATTGCCTTGCGCCGCGCACCCCGCAGGATTGCGCTGTTCCTTGGTCGTAAAGAGAGATATGGCACTTATTGTTCAGAAGTATGGCGGCACGTCCATGGGCTCGGTCGAGCGCATCGAGCATGTCGCACGCAAGGTTGCGGCTTTTCACCAGCAGGGCCATCAGGTGGTCGTGGTGGTCTCGGCGATGTCGGGCGAGACCGACCGCCTGCTGAAGTTGGCAAAGTCAATTGATCCGCGCGGCAGTCGACGCGAGATGGATCAGATCGCCGCAACCGGCGAGCAGGTCACGATCGGCTTGCTGGCACTGGCGCTGGAAAAGATGGGCACGCCTGCGCGCTCCTACACTGGCTGGCAGGTTCCGATCCGCACCGACGACGCGCACATGAAGGCGCGCATCCAGGAAGTGGCGTCCGAACGACTGCTCGCAGACTGCGCCGCAGGCATCGTGCCGGTTGTAGCCGGCTTCCAGGGCATTACCGCCGATGGCAGCGTCAGCACGCTGGGCCGCGGCGGCTCGGATACCACCGGTGTGGCATTGGCCGCTGCGCTGAAGGCCGACGAGTGCCAGATCTATACCGATGTGGATGGCGTCTATACGACCGATCCGCGGGTTGAACCGAAGGCGCGACGCCTGGATCAGATCACTTTCGAGGAAATGCTGGAACTGGCGAGCCTGGGCTCCAAGGTTCTGCAGATTCGCGCCGTTGAATTTGCGGGCAAGTACAAAGTCCCGCTGCGCGTGCTCTCCACATTCGTGGACGGGCCCGGCACCCTGATTACGCTTGAGGACACTGGCATGGAAGATCCGCTTATCTCTGGCATCGCGTTCAATCGCGACGAAGCACAACTCACGGTTGCCGGCGTGCCGGATCGCCCGGGCATCGCGGCGGCGATTCTTGGCCCGGTGGGCGAGGCCAATATCGAGATCGACATGATCGTGCAGAACGTTGGCGCCGACGGCACCACCGATTTCACGTTCACCGTGCACCGCAATGATTACGAGCGCGCGCAGGATGTCAGCCGCAAGCTTGCCGCCGAACTCGGCGCCAAGGGCGTGATCGGCGCGACCGATATCGTCAAGGTGTCGCTGGTCGGTGTCGGCATGCGTTCGCACGCCGGCATTGCGTCCAAGATGTTCAAGGCGCTGGCCGCCGCCGGCATCAATATCCGCATGATCTCGACCTCGGAGATCAAGATCTCGGTGGTGATCGAGGAGATGTACCTGGAACTGGCAGTCCGCACGCTGCACAAGGCGTTTGGCCTGGAGGAAGGCAGCGCAGTGGTCTGAGCCCGCGCGACATATCCACAGGCCAGTAGGTCATCGCACAGGATTCAACACGGCGTGTCCCAAGGGGAGACTGGGTCTCCCGCTTCATGGAGGACAGCGCATGTTGATTTTGACCAG
>JBFJKG010000417.1:0-2496 GCA_041635075.1 Solimonas sp. | reverse complement strand
GCCGGGGTCGCGCGGCCCTTGGTGGCGATGGCGGTGGGCTCTCGCAACTACATCGAGATCAAGGAAGCGGTGGCGGCCGCGCTGATGAAGGAACTGCCGAACGCGGTGCAGCACGTCAACGAATACGCCGAGGATGCGATGGACATCCGCACGACCTTGATCACGAAGATGCAGGCACTGTCCTCGGAGGAGTTCGAGGGCATGCTGCGGCCGGTGTTCAAGGAAGACGAGTGGATCCTGATTGCGGTCGGTGCCGCGCTCGGCTTTCTGGTTGGCGAGATGCAGGTTTACGTGATGCTGCACTGAAGCGCGGCGCGCATGCGCCGCAAGTTCAGCCCTGCGGCACCTTCTTCCAATCCGCCATGAACTTCTCCAGGCCGATATCGGTGAGCGGGTGCTTGAACAGCTGCTGGAACACCGAGTACGGCAGCGTGCCGACATCGGCACCCGACTTGGCTGCCTGTAATACATGCAATGGGTGCCGCAGACTGGCGGCCAGCACCTGGGTGTCGAAGGCGTAGTTGCGATACACCTGCACGATCTCGTTGATCAGCAACATGCCGTCGTGGCCGATATCGTCTAGGCGGCCCACGAACGGCGAGATGTAGGTGGCGCCCGCCTTGGCGGCAAGCAGCGCCTGCAACGGCGAAAAGCACAGCGTGACATTGACCGCATGGCCGGCGCTGCTCAGCGCCTTGGTCGCCTTCAGGCCTTCCGGCGTCAGCGGGCATTTGACGACGATGTTCGGATGGATGGCGCAGAACTTCTCGCCTTCGCGGATCATGCCCGGCGCATCTGCGCTGATGGTCTCCACGCTGATCGGACCATCGACGATCTCGACGATCTCGCGCACGACCTCATCCAGCTTGCGGCCGGTCTTGGCGATCAGCGAAGGGTTGGTGGTAACGCCGTCGACCAGACCGGAAGCAGCCGCTTCCCGCAGTTCCTTGACGTCGGCGGTGTCGAGAAAGAATTTCATTGCGCGGGGCACCTGATCGGCTGGGACGCACAGAGTAACGAATCTTCGCGGCGGCGGTCACCTGCAAGCGGCATCCGCAGTGAGTACCAGGCCAGCGGCACCGCGCCGGCTGAAAACACAACGGCCCGCATCAGCGGGCCGTTGTGTTGCCTGCACACACGGATCAGCGCGGCAGGTCAGATGCACCCATCAGGAACTCGTCGACGGCACGCGCAGCCTGACGGCCTTCACGAATCGCCCACACCACCAGCGACTGGCCGCGACGCACGTCGCCTGCGGCGAAGACCTTATCGACCGAAGTCTTGTAGCAGCCCTCGCCATCGGTGGTGGCCTTGGCATTGCCACGGGCATCCTTCTCGACGCCGAAGGCTTCCAGCACCTGCGATGCCGGCGACACAAAACCCATGGCCAGCAAAACCAGATCGGCCTTCATCTCGAACTCGGAGTCGGGCAGTTCCTGCATCTTGCCGTCCTTCCACTCGACGCGGCAGGCGATCAACTTCTCGACTTTGCCGTTCTTGCCCTCGAAGCGCTTGGTCGCCACGGCCCAATCGCGCTCGCAGCCTTCCTCATGCGAGGAGGAGGTGCGCAGCTTGATCGGCCAGTAAGGCCACACCAGCGGCTTGTTCTCCTGCTCCGGGGGCTGCGGCATCAGTTCGAACTGGGTAATGCTGGCGGCGCCATGACGGCGGCTGGTGCCAACACAGTCGGAACCGGTATCGCCACCGCCGATGACCACGACGTGCTTGCCATCGGCACGCAGCTGGTCCTTCAGCTTGTCGCCGGCGTCGATCTTGTTCTGCTGGGGCAGGAACTCCATGGCGAAGTGGATGCCGTTGAGCTCACGGCCCGGCACCGGCAGATCGCGGCCCTGCTCGGCACCACCGGTGAGCAGCACCGCGTCAAAGTCCTTCTGCAGCTGCTCGGGCGCAATCGTTTCCTTGGCGGAGTTGTTGATGTCCTTCAGCGGCGCCTTGCCGACAAACACACCGGTCTTGAAGGTCACACCCTCGGCCTGCATCTGCTCGATGCGCCGGTCGATATGCGACTTCTCCAGCTTGAAGCCCGGAATGCCGTAACGCAGCAGACCGCCGATGCGATCATTCTTCTCGAACAAGGTGACGTCATGGCCGACGCGCGCCAACTGCTGGGCGGCCGCAAGACCCGCGGGACCGGAGCCGACTATGGCGATCTTCTTGCCGGTCTTGTTCGCGGCCGGCTGCGGTGCTACCCAGCCGTTCTCCCAGCCCTTCTCGATGATGAAGTGCTCGATCGACTTGATGCCCACCGGATCATTGTTGACGTTGAGCGTGCACGCCGCCTCGCAGGGCGCGGGACACACGCGCCCGGTGAATTCCGGAAAGTTGTTGGTCGAATGCAGCGTCTCCAGTGCCGCCTGGTAGGCGCCGGTGTACACCAGATCATTCCAATCCGGAATGATGTTGTTGACCGGGCAGCCGGTCATGCAGAACGGCGTGCCGCAGTTCATGCAACGCGCACCCTGCTTCTTTGCCTTG
>JBFJKG010000416.1:0-2501 GCA_041635075.1 Solimonas sp. | reverse complement strand
TGACAGCATCTTGCGCCACAGGGTCAGCGCCGGCAGGCGCTTGTGGTTCTTGATGCGGCCGGCGTCGGCCAACTGCTCGTACTCGTTGTAGCGCTGCTCGAAGGCATCACCGGTGAGGTCATGCAGGTCCGGCACGTCATCAGGCGAGAACAGCGTCCACTGGCCATCTTCCATGACCCGCTTCATGAACAAATCCGGCACCCAGTTGGCCGTATTCATGTCGTGCGTGCGGCGACGGTCATCGCCGGTGTTCTTGCGCAGTTCGAGGAACTCCTCGATGTCGCGGTGCCAGGTTTCCAGATAACCGCAGACCGCGCCCTTGCGCTTGCCGCCCTGGTTCACCGCCACCGCGGTGTCGTTGGCGACCTTCATGAACGGCACCACGCCATTTGATTTGCCGTTGGTGCCCTTGATGTAGCCGCCCATGCCACGCACCGGCGTCCAGTCGTTGCCGAGGCCGCCGGCAAACTTGGACAGCATCGCGTTGTCGTGAATCGCGTTGAAGATGCCGTGCAGGTCATCCGGCACCTGCGTGAGGTAGCAGGACGATAGCTGCGGGCGCAGCGTGCCGGAATTGAACAGCGTCGGTGTGCTGCTCATGAAGTCAAAGCTGGACAGCAGCTTGTAGAACTCGATGGCCTTGGCCTCGCGTTCGATCTCGTTGATCGCCAGGCCCATGGCCACGCGCATGAAGAACGCCTGCGGCAATTCAAAGCGGGTCTTGTTGCTGTGGATGAAGTAGCGGTCGTACAGGGTCTGCAGGCCCAGGTAGTCGAACTTGGCATCCCGCTCCGGCAGCAGGGCGGCGCCCAGTGCGTCGAGGTCATACAGCGCCAGCTTCGGGTCCAGCAGTTCCAGCTCGATCGCCTTGTGGATGAAGTTGCGGAAGTATTCCGGGTACAGACCCTTCATGTCCTCAAAGGTCGGGCGCGACTCCGCGCTGCCCAGGAACTTCAGCGCTTCATGGCGCATCGAGTCGCACAGCAGGCGTGCCGACACGTAGGTGTAGTTCGGCTCCTTCTCGATGCGCGCGCGGGCCGCCAGCGTGATCGCCTGAGAAACTTCGGTTTCGCTGATGCCGTCGAACAGGTCGCGCAGTGCGGACTGCACCACTTCATCAATGTTCACACCGGTGAGTCCGGCGCATGCCTCGGTCACCACGCGCACGATGCGCTGCAGGTCCAGCGGCACCACGGCACCGTCGTCCAGCTTGACGGTCAGGTGTGGGCGCTCTGCAACCGGCGCCTTGGCCGCCTCTGCCGCGCGCTCCTTGGCGCGCTCGGCGCGATAGATCACGTAGGCGCGCGCGATCTTGTGTTCACCGGCGCGCATCAGGCCCAGTTCCACCTGATCCTGGATGTCTTCGATATGCAGCGTGCCGCCACCGGCCATATGGCGCGTCAGCGCCGACACGACCTGGCGCGTGATCGCATCCACCTTCTCGCGTACCGATGCGGACGCGGCTGCTGCGCCGCCTTCAACTGCAAGAAACGCCTTGGTCAGCGCAATGCTGATCTTGGAGGCGTCGAACGCGGTGACCTTGCCATTGCGGCGAATGACCTTCAGGCCGCCGGGTGCGGTGGCGCTGAGTTCAACGGCGCTGGCGGGTGCATCGTGTGGTGGGCGACGGGTATCGGAGGTGACGCTGGGCTGGACTTGCATTGATGCTCCCCCTGCAAAATTCTGGTTGAGTTGCTGAATTCGTTTGCCCTCTGGAACCTCGTCAGCACGTAACGGCCGGGGAGAGTCGGGGCAGTGTGGCAACAGTATCTTGTGGTTTCTGATGCAGTCAACCCCAACAGCTTGTGTTCAAGTTGGTGCACGGGACGGGGAAAAGCTGTGCATAAGCAGGGGAACAAAAGCCCGAAACCCAATGCTGGCAAGGGCTGGCGGCCGCGGGGTGGCCTGAGAGCCTCTTCAGGCCGGTGTTTGTGTGCCGGAACGACCGCCTGATGAGCCCTCCGGGAATGACGAAATTGTGATTAAAAGTAGAAAAAAATAGATATATGCATCAAAAATAATCTCCATGAGCGAACCTTGTCTGAGCATCGGCAGGCTCCGCCCGGGCTTCAGTGCGCGGCCCGATTCGGATTGTGATAAAAGAATATATAATAACATTAAGTAATAAATAAAATCTCATATTGCGTGGGCTGGGCACGATGAAGCTCCGCCGCAGGTGGCTCCTGACGCAAGGAATGAGAGTAATAGTTGAATAAAGCACGAAAAAACATAAATAAATCTCAATGTGAACCGACAGCGCGGCCTCGATCAGCCACAGCGTCACCAGCCGGCCTTAACGATGTGAGTAAACATTGAGAAATATATAAAATGATGTATATATATGCTCATGCTGGGCACGAGCATGGTCCATGCGGGCTCCGTGCTGAGGGGGCCAACCGCGATGCCGGTCACTCAGCCTACAATCGCGGACTGCACGCCGCCGTTCCACGCGCACACCCCAAGTCCACGCATGCCTCGATCTCAAGCTGACGTTCTCCCGC
>JBFJKG010000415.1:0-2507 GCA_041635075.1 Solimonas sp. | reverse complement strand
TGCCGGATGCCGCGCTCAAGCTGGCACATCGGAATGTCGCGGCGTTTGCCGGTGACGCGCCGGTTGCGTTCTGCGCCAGCGGCTGCGGCGCCAGCTTGCGCGAATATTCAACGCTCAGCGCAGCGCCCGAGGCCGCGGCCTTCAGTCGGCGCGCAGAGGACATCCACGCGGTACTGGCGCGTCACTGGCCGGACGAGGTGACGTTGCGACCACTGGCGGCCACCGCCTTGCTGCACCTGCCCTGCTCGCAGCGCAATGTTGTAGGCGGCGCCGGCACCATCCATGCGCTGCTGAACCGCATCCCGCAGCTGCAGGTGACCGCGCTGGATGCCAGCGGCCGTTGCTGCGGCGCTGCCGGCAGCCACTTCATTACTCACCCAGAAGAAGCGGATGACTTGCTGGCCGCCAAGCTGGATGCGATTGCCGCTCAGCATCCGGACTACATTCTGAGCAGCAATATCGGCTGCGCCCTACATCTGGCCGGCGGCCTGCGCCGGCGCGGGCTCAAGGTGCCGGTGCTGCACCCGGTACAACTGCTGGCGCAGCAGCTGGCACCGTAAGCTCGGCGCGCAGCAGGCGCGCTTCCAGGCGCAGCATCAGCAGTTCCGCCAATTCGGCCTGGATGAAGTCACGCAGGCGCGCCTCTTCGGCTTCCTTGGCCAGCACTTCCTCCGGCTCGAAGCTGAAATCACGGGTGGCAAACAGCGTGTCCGGCGCCAACAGTAGCTGATCACCCCGCTGCACCTCGTAACGCACGCTGGTGATCAACCTGAACTCGCGCGCCTTGCCGTCCAGCCCGATCGACAGCGGATCGCGCAGCTCCGTGAGCTCGCTCAGGCGAATATGCGTCACCGGCACATCCTGAACCTTCTCCACCACCTGGGCGCCGCGGCGCTGCAGGTTTGCACGCAGCGCGGTTTCCACCGGGGGTTCGGTCACCTTGTACGGGGTGATGACATCAATCGAAACCACCTGCAGCGCCTCCGGCAATGGCCGGCTGCCGGCCAGGTGAAAGCCGCAGGCACTCAAACCCGCGATCAGCCCCAAGCCCGTCGCCAAGACCATCCAGATGCGCATGCTGTATGTCCCTGGTTAAACCACGAAGTTGACGAGCTTGCCCGGCACCACGATGCGCTTGCGCACGGTCATGCCCTCCAGAAAACGCGCCACGTTCGCATCCGCTGCGGCGGCGGCCAGAATCTCATCCTGCGCGGCGCCCGCAGCAACCGTGATGCTGCCGCGCAGTTTGCCATTGACCTGTACCACCAGCTTGATCTGGTCCTTGACCCGGGCGGCTTCGTCCACTGCCGGCCAGCGTTGCGCCAACAGATCATCGCTGCCGCGCAAGGCCTGCCACAGCGCGTGGCAGATATGCGGCGTGATCGGTTGCAGCATCAGCGTGACCGCTTCCCAGATTTCCTGCTGTACCGCACGCCCCTGCGGCGAGGCGTCATCGGCACGCGTGGCCTCGTTCATCAGCTCCATCACCGCCGCAATCGCGGTGTTGAAGGTACGGCGACGGCCATAGTCATCGGTGATCTTGGCAATGGTGTCATGCAGCTTGCAGCGCAGCGCCTTCTGCGCCTCATTCAGCGCACCGACTTCCAGCGCCGGGGCCGGCTCGCCCGATACATGCTGCTGCACCGCGCGCCACAGGCGCTTGAGAAAGCGGTGCGCGCCTTCAACGCCATCGTCACGCCATTCCAGACTCTGCTCGGGGGGCGCCGCAAACATCGCGAACAGGCGCATGGTGTCGGCGCCGTAGCTGTCCACCAGCGACTGCGGGTCGACGCCATTGTTCTTCGACTTGGACATCTTCTCGACACCGCCGATCACCACCGGCTGGCCATCACTGCGCAGCAGCGCGCGCAGCGGCTGGCCCTTGGCATCGAGTTCCAGATCCACGTCCGCCGGGCTGATCCACTGCTTCTTGCCGCTGGCGTCTTCGCGGTAATAGGTTTCCTTGACGACCATGCCCTGCGTCAGCAGGTTGGTGAAGGGCTCATCCGAGCTGACCATGCCCTCGTCGCGCATCAGCTTGTGGAAGAAGCGCGCGTACAGCAGATGCAGAATCGCGTGCTCGATACCGCCGATGTACTGATCCACCGGCAGCCAGTAATTGGCGCGTGCGTCCAGCATCTCGGCCGGGTTGTCGGCGCAGGCAAAGCGCGCGAAATACCAGCTGGACTCCATGAAGGTGTCAAAAGTATCGGTCTCGCGCTCGGCCGCGCCGCCGCACTGCGGGCAAGTGGTCTTGCGCCAGTTCGGGTCCGCCTTGATCGGCGACTGCACGCCGGTAAAGGCCACGTCTTCTGGCAACACCACCGGCAGCTGGTCTTCCGGCACCGGCACCGCGTCACACTTTTGGCAGTAGATCACTGGGATCGGGCAGCCCCAGTAGCGCTGGCGTGAAACACCCCAGTCCCTCAGGCGGAAGTTCACGCGGCGCGTGCCCTTGCCGCTACGCTCGAAATGCTGCGCCATCGCCTCCACTGCCGCGGCAAAGC
>JBFJKG010000414.1:0-2518 GCA_041635075.1 Solimonas sp. | reverse complement strand
GCGAGGCTGTCGATGCGATTGCCGGCGAGGCCCTCGCGTATTGCCTTGATGATGGGAATGCCGCCGGCTACCGCCGCCTCGAAAGCAACGACAGTACCCTTGGCGCGCGCAGCAGCAAACAGCGCATTGCCCTCCTCGGCGACGAGCGCCTTGTTGGCCGTCACCACTGGGATTCCACGCGCCAGCGCCGTCAGTATTGCCTCGCGGGCGACGGTCTGGCCGCCAATGAGTTCAACCAACACGTCAACATCAGCAGTGCGCGCCAACTCAACCGCGTCACCGCTTACGATGATGTCGGCGAGATCACAGTCCCGCTTGGCAGTGGGCGTGCGCGTGGCCACGTGCGTGACCACCAGATTGCGACCCACCCGACGGCTGATCTCGTCCGCGTTGTCCTTCAGCAGGCGCAACAGACCCTGCCCCACGGTGCCAAGGCCGATCACGCCGATTTTCACTGGGCTTTTCATTTCTTCGTCTAGTCAACGGGCGATCGCGCAGGTTCAGCCTTTGCGTCGCATCACCATGATTTCAGCACGTCGTCAGCAGATGCCTGGTCAGCCAGGCGACGCACTGCTTGAGAATCAGACCTTGGCCTCTTTCAGCATCTTCTTGATGCCGCGGATGGCCTGACGTGAGCGGTGCTCGTTTTCGATCAGGGCAAAGCGCACGTGGTCGTCGCCGTACTCGCCGAAGCCGATGCCCGGCGATACCGCCACCTTGGCGTCGTTCATCAGGCGCTTGGAGAATTCGAGCGAACCCATCGAAGCAAACGCTTCCGGAATCTTGGCCCAGACGAACATGCTTGCCTTCGGAATCTCGACCTGCCAACCGGCGGCAATCAGGCCCTCGCAAAGCACGTCGCGGCGCTCCTGATACATGTCCGAAATCTCGCGAACACAGTCCTGCGGTCCTTCGAGCGCAGCAATCGCCGCCACCTGGATCGGCGTGAACGTGCCGTAGTCCAGATACGACTTCATCCGCGACAGCGCCGTGCACAGCTCGTGGTTTCCGCACATGAAGCCCACACGCCAGCCCGGCATGTTGTAGCTCTTCGACAACGTGAAGAACTCAACCCCCACGTCCTTGGCGCCCGGCACCTGCAGGAACGAAGGTGCCTTCCAGCCGTCGAACACGATATCGGCGTAGGCGATGTCGTGTATCACCCAGAAGTTGTACTCCTTGGCCATCTCGACGACGCGCTCGAAGAAGTCCAACTCCACACACTGAGCTGTTGGATTTCCCGGAAAGTTGAGGACCAGGAACTTCGGCCGCGGCCAGCATTCCTTGATTGCCTTTTCCAGCTCCGCAAAAAAATCGGTGCCGGGCGTTAGCCGCACGTGACGCACGTCGGCGCCGGCAATGACTGCGCCATAAGGGTGAATCGGATAGGCCGGGTTCGGCACCATCACCACATCGCCGCGATCCAGCGTGCCGAGCATCAGATGCGCAAGGCCTTCCTTGGAGCCGATGGTCGAGACAGCCTCGGTCTCTGGATTCAGATCAACGTTGAAGCGCGTCTTGTACCAGCGGGTGATTGCGCGGCGCAGCCGCGGAATGCCCTTGGATACCGAGTAACGGAAGACCGCAGGGTCTTCGCGTCCGGCGACTTCGATCAGCTTGTCGACGATGTGTTTGGGCGTTGCCTGGTCCGGGTTGCCCATCGAGAAGTCGATCACGTCCTCGCCGCGGGCGCGGGCTGCCTTCTTCAGATCGCCAATGACGTTGAAGACATAGGGAGGCAGGCGCTGGATGCGCGGGAAAACTGTTTTTTCGGCGGACATCAGGGAAAACCCCGAGACTACTGGCGGAATAAAGGGCCGGTATTAGAGCAAGTCGGATGCGGCGTCGCAACAAAGGCGACGCCACATCTGACTATTTTCCGGTGCCGCCCGGCCCACCAGCCGGCAGTTTGCTCGCAGGGTTGATCGGCTTTCCGCGTTCGCGGATCTCAAAATGCAGGACTGGCTTGTTTTCCGGTCCCCGCCCCATCTTGCCGATCGGCTGGCCAGCGGTCACGGTGTCTCCCTCTTCGACGTGGCGGCTGCGGTTATAGCCGTAGGCCGAAAGGTAGGTATCGTCGTGCTTGATGATGATCAGCTCGCCATAGCCCTTCAGCGCATTGCCGCTGTAGACCACACGCCCCGCCGCCGCCGCACGCACCGGCTGTCCTTCCTTGCCGGTGAAATCCAGACCCTTGCTGCCCTGTTGTCCGTAGCCGCGCACCACCACGCCGTCGGTAGGCCAGATCCAGTTGTAACCGGACGGCTGCGCCTGTGCGGCAGGCGCAGAAGGCGCCGCAACAGCCGGAGCACGCACAACCGGGGCTGGCACTGCGACCGCCACCGGCGGCGGAATATTCACGGGTGCCGGGCTATCGCCGGTGATCGGCTGCGGCCGCGCAATCTGGATGTCCGTCATCCCTTCGGACTCGATGTCGCCGGTCTGATGGCGCTGCCGCGGCGGCGGCTTCAGTCGCAGCACCTGCCCCGGCAGAATCAGGTAGCTGGAGCCAATGCCG
>JBFJKG010000413.1:0-2518 GCA_041635075.1 Solimonas sp. | reverse complement strand
GCCTGCACGCTCTTGCGCGCTTCGTCGTTCAGCAACTTGCCGTCGCGCAGGATCAGCCGCAGCGTCTGCGCGCGGATGCCCTCGATCCGCGGGTGCTGCTGCATCAGCAGGAAGGCTTCGATCAGTGCCCAGGGGTGCCGACGAAAGACGTCTTCGTCGCGCACTTCCAGATATCCGTTCCGCACCTGGAAGCGGGCATTGAGCGGCTCGCTCTTGCCGGAGTCCTTCAGCAGAATGGCTTCCTCGAACAACTGCAGCAGCATGTCGTTGAGGCACGACAGCGACTTGATCGTGCGGTAGTAGAGCTGCATGAACTGCTCTACGCCCTTGTTGTTCTCGTTGTCCTGGTAGCCGAATAGCTCAGCGACCTTGATCTGCGAATCAAACAGCAGTCGATCTTCACGGCGGCCGGTAATCATGTGCAGCGCAAAGCGCACGCGCCACAGGAAGTCCTGGCCAGCAAACAGTTCGTCGCATTCCTGCTTGGTCAGAAAGCCGCGTTCGCGCAGCTCGGTCAGGGTCTGGGCGCCGAAATGCCGCTTGGCCACCCAGGCGATGGTGTGGATGTCGCGCAGCCCGCCCGGGCTTTCCTTGACGTTGGGTTCCAGCTTGTAGCCGGTATCGTCGTACTTGCGATAGCGCGCTGCCTGCTCCGCCTTCTTGGCCTCGAAGAACTTGTTGACTGGCCAGACCTTGTCTGGGGTCAGCGCTTGCTGCATGCCCTGGAACAGATCGAAGTCGCCGGTCAGCAGGCGCGCTTCCAGCAGATTGGTAATGACCGTGACGTCCTTGGCCGCCTCGGAAACGCAGTCTTCGACAGTGCGCACGCTCTGACCAACTTCCAGGCCGATGTCCCAGCCGAAGGCGGTCATCTGCTCCAGGCCTTTGCGATGCGTTTCCAGGGCATCGCCGCTGTGCAGCAGCAGGATATCGATATCGGAGTGCGGCAAAAGCTCGCCGCGACCATAGCCGCCAACGGCTACCAGGCACAGGTCGGGTGCGCCGTCAGGGAGGAACTTCTGCCAGGCGGCGCGCAGCACCTCATCCACCAGATGCGTTCGCGCATGGACCAGCGAGTCAGCCGGGATGCCTTCATGAAACAGGCCGTTCAGGCGCTCGCGTCCCCATTGCAGCGTTTCACGGAAGGCGTTGATCGAGTAACCACCCTGGGCAAGGCGTGAACGCACGCGGGGTGCACTGAAGATGCTTGCCGCTTCTTCATCGGCCAGATCGAACTCAGCGCCCATGGCTGCTCGCCACGGACAGGTAGCTGCCGGTTTGCTGTAGGGCTGTCGGCGCGTAGCGCGCGTCGGATGCCAGCGGATGTCTGTTCATATAAAGCGGGGATCGTGCCTTGGCGCTGCGGAAGGGTGGCCGATCGGCGCGAAGCCGATCAGAGTTCGCCGTTGCGCAGCGTCAGGACTTCATAACCGTGATCGGTGACCAGCACCGTATGCTCCCACTGGGCGGATAGCGAATGGTCCTTGGTGACCACGGTCCAGCCATCCGGCAACAGTTTCACCTCCGGGCGGCCGGCATTGACCATGGGTTCGATGGTGAAGGTCATGCCGGTCTGCAATTCAATTCCCGTGCCAGCTTTGCCGTAGTGCAGAACCTGGGGCTCCTCGTGAAACACCCGGCCAATGCCGTGGCCGCAATACTCGCGGACGATGGAAAAGCCCCGGGCTTCCGAGTACTTCTGGATGACGTGACCGATGTCGCCCAGGCGCGCCCCGGGACGCACCTGCTTGATGCCTTCGATCATCGCCTCGCGTGCGGTCTCGGAGACCCTGCGGGCAAGAATGCTCGGTTCACCGACGTAGAACATGCGGCTGGTATCGCCGTGGAAGTCGTCCTTGATCACGGTGATGTCGATATTGATGACATCACCCTTTTTCAGCACCTTCGGCCCGGGAATGCCGTGGCAGACGACATGGTTCACCGAGGTGCAGATCGACTTTGGAAAACCCTTGTAATTCAAGGGGGCCGGGACGCACCCCAGGTCACGGACGATGTACTCGTGGCAGATCCGGTTCAGCTCTTCGGTGCTGACGCCAGCCTTGACGTAAGGCTCGATCATGACGAGGACCTCTGCGGCGGCCTGGCCGGCTGCACGCATCTTTTGCTGTTCCTCGGTGTTCTTAATCGTAATGGTCATGGTCGGGCCGGCAGTACGCACGGCAAACGTTTGTTTTCAAAGGGGCGCCATGGTATAAAGCGCGCCCTTCAAAGGCAATCAGAGCAGTTCTGATAGCTGCGAGGAAAATCCATCCGTGCCGACTTGGGTGATTACACCTGGCACGGTTTGCAAGTAACCCAAGGAGCTTTACGCAATGGCAGACATCACTATGCGCCAGTTGCTGGAGGCGGGCGTCCATTTCGGTCACCGCACCCGCTACTGGAACCCGAGGATGCAGGAATTCATCTTCGGCGAACGCAACCGCATTCACATCATCAACCTCGAGCAGACGCTGCCGATGCTGAAGGACGCCTGTTCCTTCGCCGGCAAGGTGGCTGC
>JBFJKG010000412.1:0-2524 GCA_041635075.1 Solimonas sp. | reverse complement strand
TCGGCACCCCTGGGCACTGATCGAAGCCTTCCTGCTGATGCAGCAGCACCCGCGGATCGAGGGCATCCGCGCGCAGACGCTGCGGCTGATCCTGCGCGACGGCAAGTTGCTGAACGACGAAGCGCGCAAGAGCGTGCAGGCACGCTCGCTGTTCATGGAAATGTTCCGCGAGGCCCGCGGCCTGACCCGCAATCTGCGGCGGATGAACCGGTATGGCGTACTGGGGCGTTACCTGCCCGCCTTTGGCCGCATTGTCGGCCTGATGCAGTACGACCTGTTCCACACCCTGACCGTGGACGAGCACATCCTCTATGTGCTGCGCAATACACGCCGCTTTGCGATGCAGCGCTTCAGCCAGGAACTCCCGTTCTGCAGCGAGCTGATGAGTCGCCTCGCCAAGCCGGAATTGCTGTACCTGGCGGCCCTGTGGCACGACATGGCCAAGGGCCGCGGCGGTGATCACTCCGCAATCGGCTCGCATGAAGCGATCCAGTTCTGCCTGGAGCACGGCCTTTCGCATGCCGATGCCACCCTCGTCGGCTGGCTGGTCGAGAACCACCTGCTGATGTCACTGACGGCGCAGAAGCAGGATCTCAGCGACGCCAGCGTCATCACCGAATTCACCCGCAAGGTCGAGGATCGCAGCCGCCTCGACTACCTGTTCCTGCTGACCTGCGCTGATATCCGCGGCACCAACCCCGCCCTATGGAACAGCTGGCGCGAATCGCTGCTGCGAGACCTGTACAAATACAGCGCGCGCGTCCTCGACAGCGGCACCGAGAAGCCTGCAGCAGAAGCCGAACGCATACGCGAGGCCCGTGAGCGTACGCTGGCGCTGCTGCAGGACAGTGGCCATGGTCCCGATGTCATCGAGGCGCAGTGGCAGCGCTTCGATCGGGAATATTTCCTGCGCCACACGCCTGCCGAACTCGCCTGGCACCTGCCGGCCATCGTCGCGGTCAAGGAGCAGGACCTGCCACTGGTACTGGTCAAGGCGGTCGACGGCCGCGGCACCACAGTCTTTATCTATACCCGTGATCGCGATCATCTCTTCGGCCTGTCCTGTGGCGTGCTCGCGCGGCTGGGGCTCAACATCCTTGATGCCCGCCTGAACACCACCGACGACGGCTTCGTGCTCGATTCCTACGTTGTTCTGGAGAGCGACAACACGCCCATCAGCAATCCGATGCGCGGGCCCGAGATCGAGGCCGCGCTACGCAAGGTGCTGAGCGACCCCGAAGTATCCACGGTAGAGATCAACCGCCGTGCATCGCAGCGGCTGCGCCACTTCGACACACCGACGACGATCTACTTCAGCCAGGACGAGGCGCGTCACCGCACCATCCTCGAACTGATCACGGCGGACCAGCCGGGCCTGCTGTCAATCATTGGCCGCGTGTTCCAGAAGCGCGGGATTCTGCTCGACGCCGCCAAGATCGGCACGATCGGCGAGCGCGCAGAAGACGTCTTCTACATTACCGACCGCATGCACCGGCCCATCGTCGAGGAGTCGGTGCTGGAAGAACTTCGCGAGGTGCTGGTGCGCACGCTAGACCGTCGCGACAAAGCCTGAATTCATTTGGAACCTTACATAACCGATGACCAACCCTGACCTGCAAGCCCGCATCGAATCCGCCTGGGACGCCCGCGAAACCCTGAACAAGACCGACGAAGCGCTGCGCAGCAGCGTGGAAGCCGCCATGCAGTTGCTGGACCGGGGCGAAGCGCGCGTCGCCGAGCCTACCGCTGCCGGCTGGAAGGTCAACGAGTGGCTGAAGAAAGCCGTGCTGCTGTACTTCCGCCTGCACGACAACCAGACCATCGACATGGGCGGTCTACAAGGCTACGACAAGGTGCCCCTGAAGTACGCGGGCTGGAGCGAGGCGCAGTTCAAGGCCCAGGGCGCACGCGTGGTGCCGCCGGCCGCAGTACGCAAGGGCGCCTACATTGCCCCGGGCGCGATCCTGATGCCGTCCTACGTCAATATCGGGGCCTATGTCGGCAGCGGCACCATGGTCGATACCTGGGCAACGGTCGGTTCCTGTGCGCAGATCGGCAGCAACTGCCATTTGTCCGGCGGCGTCGGCATCGGCGGCGTGCTGGAGCCTTTGCAGGCGAGCCCGACGATCATCGAGGACGATTGCTTCATCGGCGCGCGTTCGGAAGTGGTCGAGGGCGTCATCGTCGAGAAAGGCAGCGTGATCTCCATGGGCGTTTTCATTGGCCAGAGCACGCCGATCTACGATCGCGAAAGCGATCAGATTCTTTATGGTCGCGTTCCGGCCGGCAGCGTCGTCGTCGCCGGCTCGCTGCCCAAGGGTGAGCGCTACAGTCTGAACTGCGCGGTCATCGTCAAGCGCGTCAACGAACAGACCCGCAAGAAGGTTGGCATCAACGCCCTGCTGCGCGACCTCTAAGCGCTCCTGCTTCGACGGGCGACTCAGGCCGGCGGCTGGCCGGTCTGGGTCGCCACCACCTTGGCGCCCGGAGTCGAGTGCTCGGGATCGGGCGCGCCGATACGCAG
>JBFJKG010000411.1:0-2531 GCA_041635075.1 Solimonas sp. | reverse complement strand
TTCCGAAGGCACGCTGTTGGAGTTGGCGGTCTTGGTCAGGCCGTCAATGCCCGTCAGGAAGGTCGCAATCAGATCGGTGCGTGGGAACACGTCCGGTGCCTTGACGCCGGCACTGCCGAACAGAATTTCCAGCAACTCAGGCAGGGTCGGATTGAACACGTAGGTAGCAAACCGCGCGGCATCATCCTTGGGCTCGGTGCTGTTGAACAGATCCTTGTCCGGCAGGCCAATCACAACTTCGTTTACCAGCGGCGAGCCCAGGCGCGAAACCTGATTCCAGGCACCGCCCTCAAGCGCAGAGCCGGTGTTGGTCATCGGGCTGGCATTGGTGAGTTGCTGCGGTTGCGGGTTCAGCACGCGCGCCTGACGCAAGCTGGCCGTGGTCCAGCCGCCGATGATCGGGCTGGCGCTATTGGTCAGACAGTTGGTCGGCACCTCCAACGCCAGCGAGGTCACGTTCTTGCCGGCCAGGGTGTTCTGCTCAAGGCTGCGCGCGTCCTGACCGGGCGGGCCCAACTCCTCAACTGGCACCGCGATATTGACCAGATCGAAGGTCTCGCCAAGGTTGACGACAAAGCCCTCCCGCCGCTGCCCGACGAAGACGCGTGCATCACCGCTGCAGCCGGGAATGGCGACGGTGTGTATGAAGCTGTTGGCGTAACTGTCGTAGTCGGGAATCGACTTGTTGCCGATATTGTCGATCGGCTTGCCGAAGCTGCGGACACCGCCAGCGCCCATCACCGGCATGCTGACGCCTGTGCGGCGGTCACCACGTACCACGTCGACGGTATAGCTCTCGACCACGTTCTGGGCGGCGCTGTTTCCGGCGCTGATGGGGCCGATATTGGCCAGCGGGACCGGCACCATGACGCCACCGGCGTTCACAGCCAAGCCCTTGTTCAAGGTGTTGAAGCGGAACTGGAAGGTGATGTCTTCAACACCGTCACCGGTATTGTCGACATGGATCTCGTACAGGGCATTGGGATCCAGGGCGAAGTAATTCGGGCCGCCGTAGGCATCCTGCAGGGGCAGATAGTTGGCGATCAATGTCACCGTGTTCTCTTTGCCCGGCTGGTAGCTGCGGAACAGGTAGAAGTCGGTGCCATCCACCTTGGGCGCGGTGGTGATGAACGGTGCTTCGCGGTGGCTTGAGGCCTGGGCCAGACCCGCACCGAGGCTGCAGACCGTTGCCGCACAGGCGGCAACGACGGTTTTCAGTTTGAACATGCGCACTCCCCTTTCCGTTTTGATCCATGGAATTTGGATACTGGTGGGTGCTTACGCAGAACCCTCGTCGGTGGATGCAGCTTGCGGCGCCAAGCCGTGCGTTGCCGGTCAAGCTCGCTAAAATGCGCCCCTGCCGAAAATCCGACACCACAGACAAAGGAAGCCCGAGCCATGGCCCAAAACGACCCGATCGTCATCACTGGTATTGCACGCACCCCCATGGGCGGCCTGCAGGGCATGCTCTCGGGTTTCTCCGCCAGCCAGCTCGGCGCGGCCGCTATCAAGGCCGCCGTCGAGCGCTCAGGCCTGCAGCCGGCGGATGTGCAGGAGGTCATCATGGGCAACTGCCTGCCGGCCGGTCAGGGCCAGGCCCCGGCGCGCCAGGCCGCACGCGGTGCCGGCCTGCCGGATGCCAGCGGCGCATTGACCATCAACAAGATGTGCGGCTCCGGCCTCAAGGCAGTGATGCTGGCCAACGACCTGATTACCGCGGGCAGTGCCCAGGTGATTGTGGCGGGCGGCATGGAGAGCATGACCAACGCACCTTATCTGCTGCCCAAGGCGCGCGGCGGCTATCGCTTTGGTCATGGCGAGATCCTCGATCACACCGCGCTTGACGGTCTTGAGGACGCCTATGAAAAGCGCACGCCGATGGGCGTATTTGCCGAACGCACGGTCGAGCGGTACGGCTTTACCCGCGCCGACCAGGACGCCTACGCGATCGAGTCGCTGGCGCGCGCCAAGAAAGCCAATGAAGACGGCAGCTTTGCCTTTGAAACGGTGGCACTGGAAGTCAGCACCCGCAACGGCGTGGAAACACTGGACAAGGACGAGCAGCCCGCCAAGGGCAAGCCGGAAAAGATTCCCAGCCTCAAGCCGGCGTTCAAGAAGGACGGCACCATTACCGCAGCCAATGCCAGCTCGATCTCCGACGGCGCAGCAGCGCTGGTACTGATGGCCCAATCAGAGGCCACCAAGCGCGGCCTCAAGCCGCTGGCACGGATCGTCGCGCATGCCAGCCACTCACGTCTGCCCGCGGAGTTCACCATTGCGCCGGTCAACGCGATCCACGACGTGCTGGCCAAGGCCGGTTGGACCAAGGATCAGGTTGACCTGTGGGAAATCAACGAAGCCTTTGCGGTGGTCACCATGGCGGCAATGAAGGAGCACAACCTGCCCCACAGCAAAGTCAATATTCACGGCGGCGCCTGCGCGCTGGGCCACCCCATCGGCGCCAGTGGCGCACGCATTCTTGCAACGCTGATTGGCGCTCTGAAGAAGACCGGTGGCAAGAAAGGCGTGGC
>JBFJKG010000410.1:0-2537 GCA_041635075.1 Solimonas sp. | reverse complement strand
TGGCTGATCTTGATGCCTGCCGCAAGGAGCTGGCAAAGGCCTCGACTTCACTGCGCGACGATCTGATCACGCGTAGCCGGACCCGACGCCAACTGGCGCGTATCGCCGTCTATCACGGGGTCGATGCCGAGGGCCTGATCAGCCTGCTTGAGATGCCCAACGTTTACGTGCTCGGCGCCTCGTCGCGGGCGAGTGCAGCCTTGCCCGAGAGCCTGATCCGGCGCATTGATGGTGCGCCGCTGTTCGCCGTGGCCGATCAGCACCCGCATACGCTGGGCCGGATCGAGGTCTGTATCCGCAGCGGCGCGCGCTTGAATCTGATCTTGCCGGAGGACAGGGAGGAACTGCTCGACCGTTGTCGCGGCGAACACGGCAGCGCGACTGCCGAGCGCCTTGTGCACATTATCGAAAGTGCGGAACGCGTGTCCTCCGTGCGCGGCTTTCTTTCCTCGGAAAAGGCGTGGTGTCTTGCAGAGGCGTTCCGGCTGGCCCACGGCTTGGCACAGGTGGCTGCCAGCGGCCTCGGTGTGAGTGTTTGCGCGCTGCTGCCGCCCGCTGATGCGACGGACTGGCGTGTGGAAGCAGCGCCGACGGCGCCGACGGTGGCCGCGGTAAAGGATCGTCGGATGGTCGGGCTGATCTTTACCGATGTGGTCGGATTCCGTCGGTTCACCGACGAGGACGTGGCCGCGTTCTGGGCCGTCGTGATGCCGGCCCTGGGCGAGGAGGTTGCGGCCTGCGGCGAACAGGTGTTGTTGGCCGCAACCTGGGGCGACGCGATTCATGTGGTGACCACCGGTGCAGAGCCAGCGGCCAATCTGTGCCTGCGCCTGATTGATCGGGTCGCAGCGCTGCGTGCTACCGGCACCGGCGCCTTGGCCAATCTGCGGATTCGTCTCGGGGCGCATTTCGCGCCGGCATTCGAGGGCTACGATCCGGTAGAGCGGCAGCGCACCTATTACGGCTCACAGCTGGCATTCGCCGCCAGTGTCGAGCCGGTAACGCCGCCGAGCATGGCGTATGTCACCGAGGCCTTTGCGGCGCAACTGGCGCTGGAGGCGCCCGGACGGTTCCAGATGGAATACGCCGGCGAGCTTGAGTTGGCCAAACGCTACGGCACTTTCCGCCTGCATGGACTGGCACCGACTTCGGGTTGAGTACCGTGCCCACGAACACCACCGTCGCAGCAGCAACCCTGGCGCAAGCGGAGGAGGCGCTACGCGCTGGGAACGCGCTGCTGTGCTTCGACATCATCGAGCGAGCGGCTGATCGCGGTGTACGAACCCCCGAGCTGGAATATCTGGGCATTCTTTCCCTGGCGCACTGTGGCAGCACGCAGATGGCGCTCGACCGCTATCACCGGTCGCAAGCACAGAACCCGCAGCTAAGCCAGGATTGGCTGGCCCTCGAAGGGCGCTTGTTCAAGGATCTCGCGCAGCAGGGTGGGGCGGCCACGCGGTTCATGTACGAACGGGCTGCGCAGTCCTATTGGCAGGCGTTTGAGAGAACCGGCGGCTATTTCAGCGCCATCAATGCGGCGACCATGTTTGCACTCGCCGGTGATACCGCCCGCGCCAAGACCATTGCGGCCGACGTGCTGGCCCTGACCGAGGCGCCAGCGGCGCGCAGCGAGCTGGAGCGCTACAACCAGCAGGTCAGCCATGCCGAGGCGGCCTTGTTGCTGGGCGATCTTCCGCGCTGCCGGGCAGCGTTGCACGCAGCTAACCAACTCGAAATCGACAACCGCACTGCGCGTGCGCGCACCGTGCGACAGCTGCAGCTGCTATGCCGGTATCTGCGTGCGGATAAGCGCATTCCGGACCTGCTCGTGGTGCCGCCACAGATTTGGGTATTTCGAGACGAGACCATCGAGATCGCGGATATGGACGCGGCGATGACCAGCGCTCTCGAACACCTGAGCCTGCCGGTTGGCGATCTGCGCGGGGGGCGCGTGCAGCTGGGCTTGCAAGCGCCGGTGGACCTTTGCGTCGTCGAGTGCATGGCCTCGCGTGGGGCCAGCGTCTCGGTGGTCATTCCCGGTAGTCGCGAGCAGATGGTTGCACACTGGCAGGCGCAGCACGGGCACGCCTGGTCGATGCGGCTGGCGCGCGCACTGGATCAGGCGCACGAGGTGTCCGAAACACCGGGTTTTCTTCCGAGTGAGCCGCTGTGGACGCGACACGCGGTGACGACGCTGTCCATGGGGTGGTCCCTGCTGACACCCGAGCAGATCAGGAGTGAGTGGATAGGGTTGATGGTGGTTCCAAAGGCGGTCGTGCCCGGGTTCGATGTGGTGGCGTTGCCGGCGAGCCGCGTACGCGAGATCGAGCGCAATCTGCTGGATGTGCATTGCCCGTTGTCTGAAGAGCCGCGCGTGAAAGGTGTGCGTGAGCGCCGACTAAGCGCAGTGTTGGTGGCTGACGTTTCCGGTGCCGACGCGTTGGCGGAAGAGCAGCGGCCGCTGCTGCTGTCGCGCGCACTAGCACCCTTGGCAGAGGCGGTGGCTGGCGCCGGCAGCAAGGTACTGGAGCGCAGGG
>JBFJKG010000409.1:0-2546 GCA_041635075.1 Solimonas sp. | reverse complement strand
ATGTGCTCGACAATGCCGCCGCCGGTCTTGACGCCCGGCGCGATGTCGGCGCCCTTGAAGTGCAGGGGCACGTGCATACGCAACAGCTGATCCGCCAGCACGCGCTGGAAGTCGGCGTGCATGGCCAGGCCGGTCACCGGGTGGCGATGCAGATCCTTGAGCACAACCTGCTGGGTGCTGCCGCCCATTTCCAGAGTCAGCAGATGGGAATAGAAAGCCTCGACCTTCAGATGCTTGCCCATCTCGTTGAGCGAGAGTGACACCGCAACCGGCTTCTCCGTTCCGCCATAGACAATGGCGGGAACCTTACCCTGATGACGCAGGCGGCGGCTCGCACTCTTGCCATGGTCATCACGGGGTTCGGCTTTCACGACAAAATTTTCTTTCATGAACCGACTCCAGATACAAAAATAAGTGAACCTTTGCCCGCGACCAGGCAATAGGGGCGCGGATTATACGGAGACGCCCTGATAAAAGCCAGCGACGCGATCTTGGAAAATCCAGTGGAATCCGGTCGTTAGCGCGTGGTGCCGGAATCAGCTTGCAGGTGGCTGAGCTTGTCCGGATTGCGCGTGACATAGACCCCGGCGATGCGCTCGCCCCTCAGGTCCAGCGCATAGGTCTGATGCAGGCGTCCACCCATGTACAGAAGCAGGCCCGGCATACCGTTGACTTCGGCCACACGCACTGACATCGGCCCGCTCACCAGCCGTTGGCGCAGCCGCGGCTTGCGGACCAGTCCGGTCAGGAACAGGGCGATGCGCCTGGCGCCGACGACGGGTTTGCGCGCCGACGCGACCTTGCCGCCGCCATCTGCGTAGAACACGGCGTCCTCGGTCAGCAGCCGGCTCAGGCCCTCAACATCGCCGCTGCCGATCGCCGTGGCAAAAGCCAGTGTCAGGCGATCCCGTGCCTCGGCTGTGGGCCGGAAGCGCGGCCGCTCCCGGCGCACCTGCTGGCGTGCGCGTGCGGCCAACTGACGGCACGCCTCCTCACTGCGGCCCAGCGCCGCCGCCACTTCGTCGTAGTCCTGGTCGAAGATGTCGTGCAGCAGGAAAGCCGCACGTTCCAGCGGCGACAGCCGTTCCAGCGTCAGCAGCAGTGCAACCGACAGGTCGTCGGCATAGTCGCCGTCGGTACCGGCCACCAGGGGCGCGGTCTCCAGTATCGGTTCCGGCAGCCAGGGGCCGATGTATGCTTCGCGCCGCACGCGCGCCGACTTCAGCACGTCGAGGCAGATGCGCGTCAGCGTCCGTGTCAGGAACGCCGCAGGTTGCTCAATGGCGCCACGGTCAACCGCATGCCAGCGGAGGTAGGTGTCCTGCACCGCATCTTCAGCCTCCGCCAGCGAGCCCAGCATGCGGTAGGCCAGACCCAGCAGCCGGCCGCGCTGCGGCTCGAAGTCGCTGGCCGGGTCCGGGGTACGGGTTGCGCTCACGGCTGCCGTGTCCGGTCGAATGCGCTACGCGAGCTTCGCCCTGAGCGGTCGTGCAGCTCGCGCGCCTGTAGCGCTAACCGCAAGCATGGCGTCGACGCGTTCATGCGGCCTTTGCAATCGCCTGGATCTGGCCGGCCACCTGCACACGCTGACAGGTCTTGCCGTAGCCGAGCGCGTACTTCAAGGTCGGATACATGCGTGCCGACACCAGCCCGAAGGCCAGCGATACCAGCGCGCGGCGTCCCCAGCGGCGCACGATGGTGTCGCGCAACGTCTCGGCCTCGGGCGCGCGCCCGAGCACTGCGTCGGCGTAGCGGTAGGCGAGTTGCGCGTCGGCCGGCAGGCGCTCGGGTTCGCGCGCCAGCACCGCACGCAGCAGTTCGGCAGCCACGCCCTGTTCCTCGGCCATCTGCACGACCAGCTGCGTGCAGGGTCCGCAGTCCTCGCGCATCGTGCCGAGCAGCTTGGCCGCGAACAGAGCTTCGGGCGGCAGATCGTGCGCGTAGCGCGAGAGCGCAGTGACGCGGCTGAACTTCAGCAGCGCGCCGGTATCGACAGCCAGCAGTTCCCGTGCATAGGACATGTCGTAATCGTAGCGGCGTTCGAACCGGGCGATCTGCGCGGCGAGCAGGGACTTCAACATGCGAGTACTCCTTTATCCGAGAGATGAGGTGAGGTGGCTGCGCGGCCAGGCCAGCGCCAGTGCGATCAGCGCCGGGAACAGGACCAGCAGGGTGTCGCCGAACAGGTGAGCCGGCGCGATGCGACCCTGCAGCGCGTCGGCCACATGCACGGCCGCGTGCAGCAGCAAGAAGCTGCCGCCCGCGACGGCGGCGGGCCAGGCCGCCGCGTATCGCGCCAGCGCCAGCAGTCCCCCTGCAGCCACCGCATAGGCGGCGCCAATGTCACGGACGAAATGGGGGTTGAAGGGGCCGGTATCGCTGACGCCGGGGACGAATCCGTACCAGGTGGCGGGTGCCAGCAGCATGAACAGTCCGTTGGCGAGCATCGGCAGGCTCAGCAGGATCAGGGAGGTACGTCGCATCGTCGGGGCTCCAGTGAGGGTTCACCGTATTGACGAGGCAGTCCACCAGTTTGTGACATGGGT
>JBFJKG010000408.1:0-2549 GCA_041635075.1 Solimonas sp. | reverse complement strand
TGGGCTGCAGAAGGTTGCGCACGCGGTGCACCGTCTGACGCAGGAGCCTGCAGAGTTCTTTGGCCTTGACTGCGGCGTTCTGCGGCCCGGTGCACAGGCGGACATCGCGGTGATTGATCCCGAGGCGTTGAATCGCTACGTTCCCGATGCCTGCGTCGACTATGTGTATCGGCCGGCCTTTGAGCATCACCAGCTGGTGAATCGTCCACGCGGCGTCGTCAGTCACGTCATGATTGCCGGCAAGCTGGCCTGGGCTGACGGTACCTATACGCCTGCCTACGGTCGTGAACGCATGGGGCGGGTGCTGCTCGACCGCACGCACGAAGCGAAGGTGGCGTCACTGCAGATAGCAGCCTAGGCAGCCCGGCAAGCGCGCCGTTTTTCCGTTCAGTAGCGCAGCGTCTACGCTTGTCCGCTGTGGGCCCCATAGCTGGCGACGGTGGCCGACCATGTCGGTAAACCGGAACCAAACATGGCGCTCGAAGACCGCTTTTACCGCACCGTACTGGACGCGCTGACGCAGGACCGGCTGACCCTGCCCAGCCTGCCTGAAGTGGCACTCAGGGTTCGTGATCTGGCCGCCAGCGAGGATGTCACTGCAGCGCGTCTGGCCGCCGAGATCGGCAAGGATGCTGCGATTGCGGTGCGCATGCTGCGCGTAGCCAATAGTGCTGCGCATCGCAGCGGCCGACGCATAGAAAGCCTGCAGCAAGCGGTAGCGCGGCTCGGGACCGAACATACCCGCTTGCTGATCAACGCGCTGGCGATGGAGCAGCTCTTTACCGCCGAGGCGCCGGCACTGCGCGAACACCTGCGCAGTAACTGGCAGCGCAGCATTGCGGTCGCAGGCCTGTCTCAGGTGATCGCCGCCCACTGCACCTTGCTGGATCCGGAGCGCGCCATGTTGGCGGGATTGGTACACGAGATCGGAGCCTTGCCCGTCATCCGGATTGCGGAAAATCAGGCAGAGCGGATCGAGCCGGGGCCGATGCTGGACGCGGTCATCCGGCTGCTGGCGCCGCGTGTGGGTCGGTTGATACTGCAGGCCTGGCATTTCCCCGAAGAGCTGGTGTCGGTGCCGCTGGACAGCGCCGATCCGCAACGCACGCATGAGGGGAGTGCCGACTATGCCGACATCGTATGTGTGGCTCGCGTGCAGGTGGCGGCCCGCGCCAATCCGCAACTTGTCGCGGTACAGGCGCTGCCGGCGCACGCGCAACTCGATCTCCAGCCAACCACTGACCTGCTGGAGATCGAGATCTGCCGCGATCGATACCAACAGGCCTGCGCGGCACTCGGCAGCTAGCGCCCGGTGCGATCCACGGCTTGCTTACGGCGGTGAGACCGTCAGCGCCGCCTCGCGTATGGCCTTGAACTCAGAGCCCGCTTTCCACTGCGGCGAGCGTGCGGTGTTGGCAACACGGTAGCCCACGTCCATCAGCGCCTGCATGTCCAGTGCGGCGCCGGTGAGGTCCCAGCTCGGGTCGATCTCGTCCGCCGGCTTGTGATAGCGCAGTTCGGTGTAGCGTTGCTGCTGCTGTTCGCCGAAGCCCGGCCGGCCGATCACGTCGGAGCCACCATCGGCGTACAGCGCCGGTACGCCGAGCTTGGCGAACTCGAACTGGTCGGAGCGGAAGTAGCCGCCGCGCTCCGGCGTCTGGTCCGGAACCACACGGCGTCCGGCGCTTCTGGCGACATCTTCGAGGACGTCTTCCAGAGTGTTCTGACCATAGCCGATGACCTGGATGTCGGAGGTCGGCCCCCAGGGGTTCAGCGAGTCCATATTGATCATCGCGACGGTTTGCGTCAGCGGGTACAGGGGGTTTTGTGCGTAGTGCCGTGATCCCAGCAGTCCCTGTTCTTCGGCGGTGACCAGCATGAACAGTATGGATCGCTTAGGCGCAGCCGGCAGCTGCGTATAGGCCTGAGCAATTTCCAGCAGCCCCGCAACGCCGCTGGCGTTGTCGACTGCGCCGTTGAAGATCTGGTCGCCCTTGATGGAGCGGTCGCGGCCCAGATGGTCCCAGTGCGCGGAATACACCACCCACTCCCTGGCCAGGGTCGGATCGGAGCCCGCGAGCGCAGCGACAACGTTGCGCGATGCGGTTTCGCGAACCTTGTTGCGAACGCTCATCGTCGCCGTGGCCGGCAGGGCGACGGGCTGAAAGTCCTTGCGCAGCGCTTGCTGCTTGAGTGCTTCGAAGTCCTGGCCGGCAGCCTTGAACAACTCCACCGCTTTGTCGCGCGTAATCCAGCTTTGCACCGGTACGCGGCCCATGTTCTTGTCGGCTGCGGCCAGCTCGAACTGTTCACCGGTCCAGCTGTTCTCCACGACAGCCCACGGGTAGGCCGCGGGCTCGGTCTCATGCACGATGATTGCGCCCGCCGCGCCGAGCTTGCTGGCGATTTCGTACTTGTAGGTCCAGCGGCCGTAATAGGTCATCGCCTTGCCACGGAACATCTGCGGATCCAGTTGATCCGGATGTTTGGGATCGGGGATGGCGGGGTCGTTGATCAGCATGACCAGCGTTTTGCCTTTGACATCCAGA
>JBFJKG010000407.1:0-2551 GCA_041635075.1 Solimonas sp. | reverse complement strand
GCGCCCGCGGTGCTGTATCTGGTTTCCGACGCCGCCAGCTATGTCACCGGTACGACGCTCGCTGTGGACGGTGGCTTCCTCTCCTGACGGTAGCGGGTGGCGGCAAACCGTCGCCACCCGCTGCACAACACAGCCCGGTCACTCGTAGCGCAAGGCCTCGATTGGATCAAGTTGCGCGGCCCGGCGCGCGGGGTACAGCCCAAAGACCACGCCGACGGCAGCACTGACCGCCACCGCGTAGAGCACCACATCCGCGCGAATCAGCAGGGGCCAGGAAAAACTCGCGCTCAAGCGCTCGGCAACGCCGATGCCAAGCAACACCCCCACTACGCCGCCGACCAGCGCCAGCACCAGCGCCTCGATCAGGAACTGCCAGAGGATGTCCGCCGGGCGTGCGCCAACGGCCATGCGCAGACCGATTTCCCGTGTGCGCTCGGTCACCGACACCAGCATGATGTTCATCACGCCGATGCCGCCTACCAGCAAAGACACCGCGGCAATGGCGGCCAGCAATGTGGTCAGCGTTTGGGTGCTGGCTTGCCGGGCACTGGCCAATTCCTCCAGATTGCGTACCGAGAAATCATCTTCGCGACCCTCGCGTATCCGGTGGCGATCCCTCAGCAATGCGGTGATGTCGCGCTCGGCTTTTTGCGTGGACACGCCCGGCATGGCGCCCACGTAGATCGTGCCTGCAATGAATGCCTTGAGCCCGCCTTCCAGGCGATCGGCAAACGCGCGTACCGGCACCAGCACGGTGTCGTCGTAATCCTCACCGAATGCGGACTGCCCCTTGCGCCCCAGCACACCAATGACCTCGAACGGCACGCTGCGTATGCGAATCGATTGCCCGATCGGATCTACGTACGGTCCGTACAGCTTGTCGACAACCGTCTGCCCGAGCAACGCGACCTTGGCACCGGCGTCCTGTTCGCTGCCAGGCAAGGTTTGACCCTGCGCGACTGTCCAGTTGCGAATTTGCAGATAGTCGGCCGTCACGCCGGCGACGCGTGTGGTCCAGTTCTGCTCGTCGGAGATTACCGAGGCACTGGTACGCAGCTCGGGGGCGGCGTACCGCACCGACGGCAACTCGGTCTGTAGTGCGCGCAGATCATCCCAGGTCAGGGTCGCCTGGCTGCCGGCACCTCCGCGCGCACCGCCAAAGCCGCTAGACCCCGACCGCACGACGAGAAGGTTGGTCCCCATTGCGCTGAATGTCTGCTCCACCTGCGCCTTGGCGCCCTCGCCGATCGAGACCATGGCGATCACGGCAGCTACGCCGATGATGATGCCCAGGGCGGTCAGCAGCGAACGCAGGCGGTTGCGCGCCAACGCCCTCAATGCGGTACGCAGCAGTGCCCACATGTTCATGCGCCGACTCCGGCGCGCGCAATCAAGGGCTCTCGGCGTTCATCAGCAATCACACCGCCATCGCGCATGACGATATTGCGGGCCGCATACGCCGCAATATCGGCCTCGTGTGTCACCAACATCACCGTGATGCCAGTGCGCCCCAGGTCCTGCAACAACGCCATGACCTCGACGCTGGTAGCGGTATCGAGGTTTCCGGTCGGTTCATCGGCGAGGATCAGCTTGGGTGAATTGACCAGAGCACGGGCGATGGCGACCCGTTGCTGCTGCCCACCGGACAACTGGCTGGGTGTATGGTCGAGGCGCTGCCCCAGCCCGACCTGTTCCAGCGCGCGCTGCGCGCGCCGCCTGCGCTCTGCGGCGGCGACACCGGCGTAAAGCAACGGCAGCTCAACGTTCTCCAGCGCGCGCGTCCGTGGCAGCAGGTTGAAGCTCTGGAAGACAAAGCCGATGGTCCGATTGCGAACCGCTGCCAGTGCCTCTCTGGACAGTTTGTCCACCTCGGCACCATCAAGCCGGTAGCAACCACTGCTGGGGCGATCCAGGCAGCCGAGTATGTTCATCAGCGTGGACTTTCCGGACCCGGAGGAGCCCATGACGGCCACGAACTCGCCCGCCTCCACCGCCAAGCTCACGCTCGACAGCGCGCGCACATCGACGTCCCCCATCCGGTAGGTCCGCGTGACCGCCTGCAACTCAATCAATGCCATCAGAACATGCGCCCGCGCGGGGCCACAGCCGCATTGGCATCAACCGCCGCGTTAAGCACATCGGTCACGACTTGATCGCCCTCCTGCACCTCGCCGCTCACGACCTCGGTCCTGACCCCGTCACTAATGCCTGTGGTCACCGGCACCGCCACAATCTCGCCGTTGCGCAGCAGCCAGATCACGCGGCTGCCGGTGCCGCGTCCGCCGCCAGCGGCTCTACCCGCCCCACGCGCCGCGGTCGCGGACTGTTGTGCGCTCTGTTGTGTTCCGGAGCCGACGGCAGCAGTGGGCGGCCGGAACCGCAGCGCCGCGTTCGGCACGCGCAGCACATGCTCACGGTGGGCATAGGTGAAGCTGACGTTGGCCGTCATCCCGGGCTTCAACTTGAGATCGGGGTTCTCGACATTGATGACGGCGTCATAGGTCACCACGTTCTGAAGGACGGTCGCAACATCCCGGACCTGGCGCACCCG
>JBFJKG010000406.1:0-2553 GCA_041635075.1 Solimonas sp. | reverse complement strand
CGGCCGCATTCTCGGAAAGCCGCACGATCGTGACGATGCGCTGGCGATGCTGGCCGCCTTGTCGGCACGCGAGCACGCGGTCTACTCGGCGGTGGCGGTGGTCATGCCGGGGCACACGGCGACGCGTCTGTCGGTGACCCGCGTCTTGTTTGGCCCCATCACCGCCGCTCAGGCCGCCGCGTACTGGGCGTCCGGCGAGCCGGCGGACAAGGCCGGAAGCTACGGGATTCAGGGTCTTGGCGCACAGTTCGTGCGCGAAATACGCGGCAGTTACAGCGGTGTGGTTGGCCTGCCACTGTACGAAACAGTGAACTTGCTGCGAGAGTGTGGTCTTGTAGAGAGTGGATAGCGGCAATTCGCTCGCGCCCCGGTGTTCCGATGCACGCCCGAGCGAATTGCCAGTATCCAAATCTTCAGGTGTGCCATGAGCACGGAAATTCTGGTCAATATTGGCCCGCAGGAGACGCGCGTCGCGCTGGTCGAGGGCGGTGCGGCGCAGGAAGTCCACGTACAGCGGGCCGACCGACACGGCCTCACCGGCAATGTCTACAAGGGGGTCGTGCAGCGCGTGCTCCCCGGCATGCAGGCGGCGTTTGTCGAGATCGGCCTGGAGCGCACCGCATTTCTGCATGTCGCCGACATGGTGGCCACCTGTGGCAATGGCGCGGGCGTGCTGCCGCCCATCAACCATCTGCTGCACGAAGGGCAGCAGGTGCTGGTGCAGGTGCTGAAGGACCCGCTGGGCAGCAAGGGCGCGCGTCTTACCACGCTGATCTCGGTGCCATCGCGCTATCTGGTGCTGATGCCCTATGAGAAGCATGTAGGGGTTTCGGCACGCATAGAAGATGAAGTTGAACGTGCACGCCTGAAGCAGACGCTGGACGAGATCCAGCAACGCCTGGCGCCGGACTATGGCGTGATTGCACGGACCGCAGCCGAGGGCGCCGATGCCGCCAGCCTGGAGCAGGACGTGCGCTTCCTGCTGCGCCTGTGGCATGCGGTCAGCGAGAACGCCGCACGCGCTCAACCCGGCACATTGGTGCACGGCGATCTGCCGCTGTCGATGCGCATCCTGCGTGATCTTCTGGGCACCGACGTCGAGCGCGTGCGCATAGACAGCGCCGAAGAGTGTCGGCGAGTGAAGCAGTTTGCGCAGGTGTTTGTGCCTACCGCAGCTCCGAAGATCGAGCATTACGAAGGCGCGGCACCGATATTCGATCTGTACGGCGTCGAGGATGACATCTCACGTGCGCTGGACCGGCGAGTGGAGCTGAAGTCCGGCGGGCACCTGGTGATTGATCAGACCGAAGCGATGACCACGGTTGACGTCAATACCGGGGCCTATACCGGCCATCGCAATCTCGAAGACACGGTGCTGAAGACCAATCTCGAAGCAGCCCAGGCATTGGCGCGGCAGCTGCGTTTGCGCAATCTGGGCGGCATCATCATCGCCGACTTCATCGACATGAAGTCAGAAGATCATCGCGCACAGGTGCTGCGTGCCCTGGAACGGGCGCTGGCCAGCGATCATGCGCGCACGCAGGTGCATCCGTTTTCGCCGCTGGGTCTGATCGAGATGACCCGCAAGCGCACGCGCGAATCCCTGGGGCACATCCTCTGCGAGCCGTGCCCGGCCTGTAACGGACGTGGCGCCATCCGCACCGTGGAGACCGTCTGTCACGAAATTGCGCGCGAAGTGCAGCGTGCCGCGCGCCAGTTCGAAGCCAAGGGCTTTCTGGTGTTGGCGGCGCCCGATGTGATCGAACGCCTGGGAGGCGAGGAATCACAGAGCCTGGCCGAGCTGGAGTCGAGCCTGGAAAGGCCGATCCGTCTGCAGGCAGAGGCCGGCTATGCGCAGGAGAACTTCGACGTCGTGCCGCTGTGACCACATGTCAGCCCGAGCGTCTTTATGCCAGGGGCCGTTCGCTGCGGTGGCCGGGCGCCGCCCGCGGCGCGACAATAGCCGCCCATTTTTGTCGCCAATCAGGCTGACCTAGCCGCTCCATGGAACGTGTCAAACGCCGCTGGTGGACCTGGGCGGTCTCGCTCATCGCCGCAGCCGTCATTTTTGGCGCAGTGGTCAGCGGACTGTTTCAGCTTGCCGTGCTGGCTCTACCCAGCTATCGCAGCGATCTTTCGGCCTGGGTTACGGAGGTCGCGGAGCGGCCGGTACAGATCGGCGGCGTGCATCTGGTGTGGCGCGGTGTTTATCCGCATCTGGATCTCTCCGGCATCACGCTGTTCGACGATGCTGGCGACGAGGTGCTGTCTGCGGACCGCCTGAGTCTCGGCTTCAACCTGCTGCGGCTCCTGAGTGGCGACTATGTGCCTGATCGCCTCGAGTTGTCGGGGCTGTCGGTTGCTGTGGATATCGACGCCGCCGGCAAGGTGCAGATCGCCGGATTCGACGCGGCGCGGCGCGGTGAAGGGCAGGACTGGTCACGGGATCTGCGCCGGTTCCGGCACGTGCGCCTTGAGAACTGTGAGTTGCGTTACAGCGATGCCCGGATCGAGGCCGAGAACTGGTCGGTGCGTGCGCGCCACATCGATCTG
>JBFJKG010000405.1:0-2559 GCA_041635075.1 Solimonas sp. | reverse complement strand
GCGCGAAAGCCAGGAAGAGATGCAGCTGCGCTTGCGCGCGATCGGCGGCGATGAGGCAGCAGCACTTGCCTACTCACCGCGGCAACGGCAGATCAAGAACCCCGTACTTCGATGGGCCTGCTTTCTGGTATGGCGCACCGGCACGGAGCTGGAGCCGGATGCAGTAGCGCGCAGCATGCTGGTGCTGGCGCTGCTGGTGCCGGTCGCTATTGTGCTTCTGGGGGTTTTCGGGGGCCTTTCCACCGTTGCGCTGGTTCTGGTCTTTGCCTGGGCTTGGCTGAGTCGCAAGGCCGCACAGCGCCGTGCCCGCATACTCGAGCAGTTCCCGTCGTTTCTGGAAAGCATCATCCGCGTTCTGGCTGCGGGCAATACCTTGGAAGAGTCCATATATTCCGCCGCGCGCGAGAGCAGTGAACCGATACAGCCATTGTTTCTGAGCGTTGGCCGTCAGGTGCGCCTTGGCGCGCCGATAGAGGGCGTGCTGATGGAGATGGCCGAAATCCATCAGTTGCGTGATCTCAAGGTGATGGCGCTGGCGGCAGCGATCAACCGCAAGTACGGCGGTAGCCTGCGGAATGTTTTGCGCAGCCTGATCCAGGCGGTTCGTTCACGCGACGCCGCCGCGCGCGAGTTGCGTGCATTGACCGCGGAGACGCGCTTCTCGGCGCTGGTGCTGTCGATGATTCCGGTCGGGCTGATGCTGTACATCTTTGCTCAGAATCCGGACTACTACGGCAACATGTGGGCCGACGGCACGGGCCGAATTCTGCTGATCGTTTCGGTAGTGCTGCAAATCATCGGCGTCGTCGTGATCTACCGGATGATGCAGTCCACCGAGGAGCCGGTATGAGTCCGACACTGTTCGCCACGCTGATTGCGGGGGCCATCGTGGTGGTGGTGGCGGCGATTGCGGTCGTGACGCTGCTGGTCCTGCGCACGCGCAGCGAGGCGCTGCTGAGTCAGCGTCTGTATGCCGACGATGGCCGGGGCAACGCCGAGTTCGAGAACATGCCGCGCGGCCCGCTGTTGCAGAAGATGGCACGCGGCGGCCGCAAGATTGAAGGCTGGGTGGATGCGGAAGGCGAAAGCGGCCGTTTGCTGGTCCAGGCCGGTTGGCGCTCCGCCGAGGCGCGACTGCTCTGGTATGTATTTCAGGCGGCGCTCCCGGCGGTGATGCTCGTGGCAGTGGCGGCATTCTGGGTGTGGGGCGAGTCCCCCAACAAGGGCGCGCTGATGCTGCTGGCCGTGTTCGCAGCCGCTGCATTGTCATTTCTGATGCCGCGGTGGGTGCTGCGTAGCGTAGCGGCCAAGCGCTGCCGCAGGATCCAGGGCGAAGTGCCCTTGTTCATCCATCTGTTGGTACTGCTGTTCGAGGCCGGACTGTCAACGCGCCAGGCGCTGGCGAGTCTGGTGCGGGAGGGGCAGGGGGTGCTGCCGGAGCTGGGACGTGAGTTCGACCTGCTGATTCGCCAGGTTGAGGCCGGAGCGGATACCGGTGAAACACTGAAAAGCATGGGCGATGCGCTGCAGGTGGACGATCTCGGTGCCGTGCTTTCCGTGCTGCGGCAGGTCGACCGCTACGGTGGCGAGATTCGCGAGCCCTTGCTCGAAGCGCTGGGTGTGATCGAAGAGCGCCGCAGTCTGGATCTCCGCGAGAAGGTCAACCTGCTGTCCGGTCGCATGACGGTGGTGATGGTCGGATTCTTCTTCCCGGCACTGCTGATCTTCGTCGCGGGCCCGGCATTCCTGTCCATCATTCGCGCGCTCGGCGAGGTCAATCGATGAGCCGCCGGGCGCTGGCGTTATGTTGTCTGCTGGCCGGTTGCGCTGGCGGTGGGCAGCCTGCCCCCGACTTCAGCCTGACCTCGGGCCGGAGCGCGCCGTCGCGCAGCGCCGATGTTGCCGTTCACACCGATCTGATTCGCGGCATGCTGGCGCAGGACAACAACTACGCCGCCTTGGCACATATTCAGGACCAGCAGCGGCGCAGTGGAAATTCCATCGAGCTGAAGTATCTGGAAGCGGAAGCCCGACGTCGGCTGGGCGAGGCCGCTGCCGCAGAGGCGTTGTACCGCAGTCTGTTGCGAACCGAGGTCGCGGCTCAGGCGTATCACGGTCTGGGGTTGCTCTATGCCTCGCGCGACATGGCCAAGTCGGTGAACTTTCTGCGCGAAGCCGCACACCGACAACCCACCGACGCCGAACTGCGCAGCGATCTGGGCTACGCCCTGCTGCGCGCAGGCCGCTACCGCGAATCGCTGCCGGAGCTGGCGACCGCGGTAGAACTGGACTCGGCTAACGAGAGGGCGCGCAATAACCTGATCCTGCTGTTGCTGGCGACCGGCGACGAGCCTGGGGTAAAGCGGGTGGTTGCCGATACCGGCGTTGATGCCAAAACCCTGACACGCTTGCGCAAACAGGCGCAAAGTATGCAAGGCCGCGCTGCGGCCAACGGAGGTGCACGATGAAACGATGGCTGACAGTCCCCGCTTTACTGATGGTCTGCGCGCTGGCCCAGGCCGAGCAGCAACAGGCTCCGGTGGGCACCGACACCCGTGC
>JBFJKG010000404.1:0-2569 GCA_041635075.1 Solimonas sp. | reverse complement strand
GCCTCGCGCACCGCCAGCGCCGACCCGAAATCCAGCAGGATCGCGCGGCCACCGCTGGCCAGATAGATGTTGTGCGGCTTGATGTCGCGGTGAATGATCCCGCGCTCGTGCACATACTGCAGGCCAAGCAGCACCGGCCCTAGCAGCCGGCTGGCGGTGTCCGCATCCACCGTGCCGCCGGGCAGCGCGGCCAGATACGCGCCGAGACTCGTACCCTCGTAATAGTCCATCACCAGATAGGCAGTGCCGTGGTCACGAAAGAAATTGCGCACCCGCACGACATTGGGATGGTCGATGCTGGCGATGACCCGCGCTTCGTGCAGAAAGTGCGCCAGGCCTTCATCGAACTCCGCGCGGTGCGCCTCGGCACGTACCGCAACATCAAGCGCGCCGGTCGTCCGGGCGGCCAGCGCCCGCGGCAGATACTCCTTGATGGCCACGCGCTGCTGCAGATGGCTGTCCCAGGCCAGATAGGTCACCCCAAACCCACCCGGCTGCCCCAGCACCCGCCCAACGCGATACTGCCCCCCGAGCATCAGACCATGCGGCAGGTACTGCTCGCTGCGCGGCAGGGACTCGTCGTAACCACAGGCCGGGCAGACCGCAAGGGCATTCTTGTTGGCGAAACAGCCGGGGCAGTGCTTCTGAAAACTCACGCATGATCTCCACGGCGGTGTCGCCCCCGGCATTGTATAAACTGTTGCGGCATAGGGCGGAGTCACGGGGCCTGCCCGTTTCGCAGCCATCTCTGATTCAGCCACGCTTTGATATCAAGCAGCATGAGCACACCTCTTACCGTCCATCGCGGCTCCCTGCTACTGGTGATGCTGGGCGATGCCCTGCGCGCGCACCGGACCGACGAAGCCCTGCACGGCTACGAACTTCGGCCACTGCTTGAGAGCGCTCAGGCCGAGGGCGCCGTGCTTCTCGAGAACAAGCCGCAGCGGCTGTTGCTGTTCCATCCGCAGCATCTGCCCTTGCTGAACATGGCGCGGGACGTACTCGCCCTGTGCGCCCGCATACGCAACTCTGATGCACAACGTCATGCGCTGGCCGCTCGTCTGCTGCTGGGCTACGGATCGGTACAGCTGCAGGCGAATCGTGCGCTCGGAGACTGGACGCATCGCATGAATGGCTTGATGGCGCATGTACCCGCGCACTCGATTGCCGCGCTGTCGGAATTCATTGAGACTTGCCCTCCGGAAGCACTGAAGGAGCCCGCCAAGTCGCTGCGTCCGGGCCTGTTCCTGCTGCAGACGACCGATACCAGCGTGGTCGAAACCCAACTCAGCTCCCGGCTGGGTGCAGCCGATCAGGGCATCTTCACCAGCTTGACCCTACGCCTGCGAGGCGAAGCCCGCACCATCCAGGCCGGCGACTGTCCGGTCCTGCTGGGCCGCGACCAAAGCTGCACCATTCAGCTCAGCAGCCCTACCGCCTCCCGCGTGCATGGCCGCATCGACTATCAGCAAGGCCGTTTCTATTACGTCGATGACAGCCGCAACGGCAGCTACATCCTGACCAGCGACGGCGAGGAGCTGCGGGTCAGCCGTGATCGCCTGGTGCTGGTTGGTAGCGGTGCGATCAGCCCCGGGGCCCCGATCTCCGAGCAGAAAGGTGAGGTGCTACGCTTCAATGCCCACTCGCAGAGACTCGGCATGCAGGGTGAAAGCGATGATCACGATCAGGTGGGGGACACGCGTCCGCTGCGACGCTGATCGCCGCCGTCGGTCCGCTAACGGAGTAGCCCAGTGAAAGAACTGCTTCCCGCCTCTGCAATCCGCGACCGCTTCTGCATTGCGATCACTGAAAAATTCGCGCGCGATGTTGCTGATTTTGCCGCGCTGCAGGCGCTGGTAGCCGCCAACGGCGGACGCTTTCACAACGATCATGGCGCCATCCGCACGGCTGACCCGGAGTTGTGCCGGCTCTTCGTCCGCGCGGCACAGGTGCTCGGTCTGCGTCGCGAACTCGACTACCAGTTCCCTGCCAAGAAGCTGGTGTCCTTCGATCTGCAGGTGATCGGCGAAGATCACGAGGCATTCAAGATTTTTGTATCGCAGGTTGATCTCGACGCGTTCCCGCCGGAAGTCGCCGACCTGATCCGCGAAGACTGCGCTCTGCAGGCCGCCGCCGTCGACCACCAGCCGCTGCTGTCCCTGATCGAGCGCTTCGAGGCCACGGGGGGACTAACCGCGACTGACGCAGAAGCCTTTGTTGATCGGCTGGTCAATCAATTGATGCGGCGCAACGGACCGCCGATAAGCCGCAGCACGCTCGACGCCGTAGCCAGGGTTTCCGGCGAGGCCGCCAGCGCGCTCGCCCTGGGCCCGGACTTCAACCACATCACCATCGATACCCGAGCGGCTGGCTTTTCTGGTGTCGACGATATGGCTCGGGCGATGGCAGCGGCCGGATTCCAGCTGCTGCCACAAATCCAGGGCGCGCCTGGCAGCAAGCTGCGCCAGACCGCGACCATGGCCGCGACCATGGCAACCCCGGTCCTGGAAGCAGACGGCAGCACCGGCAGCGCCCGGACCGAGAAGCAGTTCGTCGAGATCATCGAACG
>JBFJKG010000403.1:0-2571 GCA_041635075.1 Solimonas sp. | reverse complement strand
GCACCGCCTCGACCTCGCTGGCGAACGGCGATCTTGCCGCGGGACGCTCACGGCGCGGCGGTGGCGCATCGAAATCGCGGCGCGGACCATCGCTGAAAGTCTTGCGGGAGGCGGGCGCCGGCGACATCGGTTCCGGGGCGGGCACCGGCTGACGCAGCGGCGTGTCGCCCTGGGCCATGCGGGCCAGGGCGGCCGCAATATCGACCGCGGTGACCCCGTGTTCACGTTCGTACTCGGTGATGACTTCGCGGTAGCTGTCGAGGCCGCCGGCGGCCAGGGTTTCGCCGATGGACAGCTTGAAGCGGGCCACACGCTGATCGTTGACGGCTTCCATGGTCGGCAGCGCCATCGGCTTGACCGGTTGACGGGTGGCGCGCTCGATCGCCTTCAACAGATGGCGCTCGCGTGGCATCACGAACAGGATCGCCTCGCCGCTACGGCCGGCGCGGCCGGTGCGGCCGATGCGATGCACGTAACTTTCGGTATCGGTCGGGATGTCGTAGTTGACGACGTGACTGATGCGTTCGACGTCGAGTCCGCGCGCCGCTACATCGGTGGCGACGATGATGTCGACGCTGCCGGATTTGAGGCGGGCAACCGTGCGTTCACGATCCCGCTGCGCGATGTCGCCGTGCAAGGGCGCGGCCGAGTAGCCGCGCGCCGAAAGCTTCTCGGCCAGCTCGGCAGCCGCGAGTTTGGTGCGCGAGAACACCAGCATCGCGTCGAAGGTTTCGGCTTCGAGGATGCGGGTCAGGGCATCGAGCTTGGACAGGCCGCTGACCAGCCAGTAGCGCTGGCTGATATTGGCGCCGGTCGTGGTCTTCGACGCGATCGTGATCTCGGCCGGATCCTTCAGGTAGGTCTGGGCAATGCGGCGGATCGCGGGCGGCATCGTCGCCGAGAACAGCGCCACCTGCCGCTGTTCCGGCAGTTGCTGCAGGATCCACTCGACGTCGTCGATGAAGCCCATGCGCAACATCTCGTCGGCCTCGTCGAGCACCAGATGGCGCAGGCTGTCGAGCTTCAGTGTGCCGCGCTTGAGGTGATCCACCACGCGACCGGGGGTGCCCACGATCACATGCACGCCGCGGCGCAAGGCGCGCAACTGCGGGTCGTAACTCTGGCCGCCGTAGATCGGAAGCACCACGAAGTTGGGCAGGCCGGCCGCGTACTTCTGGAAGGCTTCCGCGACCTGCAGCGCCAGCTCGCGCGTGGGTGCCAGCACCAGGGCCTGCGGCCGCGCCAGCCCGAGGTTCAGCTGGCTCAGGATCGGTAGCGAGAAGGCTGCGGTCTTGCCGGTGCCGGTCTGCGCCTGGCCCAGCAGATCGCGCCCGGTCAGCAACTCGGGGATGGTTGCGGCCTGGATCGGCGACGGTGTTTCATAGCCCACGGCCTCGATGGCGCGCAGTACGGGCTCGGACAGCCCCAGATCACTGAAACGGACGGTAGTGGGCTCGGACATGGGGCTGGATCTCGGTCTGCGGAGGGGCTGGCGGAAGGCGGATAATCGCCGGACTCGCCGCTTATGGCGCGCACTTTAACGCCGCGCGCGTTTGCTTGCCGGATTTGCCGCCAGAATAGGCCGATCCACTGACCACCGGAGCCGTCGATGAAGCTGCCTCCCGTCGTGTTGTTATTTGGCTACGCCGGTCTGATTCCGTTCCTGCTGGGTCCCCTGTGGCTGAGTATTGCCCCGACAAGCGCGCCAGCGTGGTTGGACTTTGTCTGGCACGGGTATGTGGCGATGATTGCCAGCTTCATGGCGGGCACGTTCTGGGGATTTGCGCTGCCGGCGGTGGAAGGCGCCGAGGGCAAACAAGGGCTGCTGATTTCCGTGATCCTGATGCTGCTCGCCTGGGGCGCACTGGGGCTGCCCTTTCGCGCGTCGTTGATTGCCTTGGCGCTGGTGTTCCTGCTGCTGCTGCTGGCTGACTTCTGGCGCGAGCGCACGCTGGATACCATCGGCGGCTACTTCATGATGCGCAGCACGCTTACGGTCGGCGTGCTCATCGCCATCGCCTGGCGACTGCTGCTGTAGCTCCGCATTTCCGGCGCAGCAACACCGACGTGGCGCTGCGCACAAGCTGCCCGAACGGACAGCTTGTGCCCCCTCAACCGGGGGTCCACAGTGCACACCGAGCGCGGCCGCAGATCGCCGCCGGCGAGCGAGGGCGTCGATATGCGCATATACATCACCACTGATGAAGGGCAAGCTCATGCGCTGATGCAGATGCTGCAGCGCGAGACCCCGGGGGCCGGCAGTTGGTATATCACTGGAGAGCCGGAGTTCGTGATCAGGGATTACGGCAATGGGCTACATCACCCGCTGCACCTGTCGCAGGAGCGTTGGCTGGTCGTCTGCCGCGACGAACGGGCGGCCGGAGGCGGGGCGCTCTAGGCCGCCGCCCGGCGTGTTTCGATCTGCGCGCTGCTTTTCAACGTCAGCGTGACCGGCGTCTTCTCCGCGATTTCAAGCAGGCGCGCCCACTGCGCCGGGTCCAGCGGCGCGCTGGCGCTGAGCTGACGCTCGATGCGCGTATCACCCTCATGATTCTTGAGCAGCTGCAGGCT
>JBFJKG010000402.1:0-2571 GCA_041635075.1 Solimonas sp. | reverse complement strand
GTCGTCCTGCGGCTGCGCCCGCAGGCTGATGCGCTGCAGTACTCGCTGCGTGCGCGGGCGCTGAATCTGAGCATGGAAGCGGACCAGCATCTCGGCTTCGCTGGCGTCAGTGGCGAGCTGAGCGCCGATCAGAATGGCGGCCGCCTGCAGCTGACCGATGCTCCGGTGCAGGTGTCGCTGCCGCAGACCCTGTTGCAGCCGGTGACCGTCGATAGCGTGAGCGGCCTGTGGCAGTGGCAGCGCCTTGCCGACGGCTGGCGTGTGCATACCGCCAATCTGGGGCTGCGCCTGGCGAGTCTCGCGGCCAGCGGGCAGGTCGAGTTGCGTACTTCGGAAGCGGACGATTCGCCGCTGCTTGATGTGGCGCTGGAACTGTCGGCCGGTGACCTCAACGATGCCAAGCCGCTGATGCCGCAGCGCTGGTCGCCGCAACTGCGGGACTGGCTGCAGCGTGGAATAGTGGCCGGCCGCGCAACCGGCGCCCAGCTCAGGATTCAAGGGCCGGCAGCCGACTTCCCGTACCACCGGCGCGCGACGGGCGCCTGGTCGCTGGACCTCGACGTCAATGACGTCACGCTGGATTACGCGCCGGACTGGCCGCAGCTGAACGATCTGACGGCACAGCTGCATTTTGGCGACAACGGACTGGACGCCAAGGTTCTGTCGGGCAACGCAAAGGGCAACCGTATCCGCAGTGCGCGTGCGCGCTTCGTCGATTTCGACGATCACCTGCTGCAGGTTGACGCTGTTCTTGATGGGCCGCTCGCCAAGCAATACGCGTTTTTGCGCCAGTCCCCGCTGCGCAAGCCACTGGCCGCTCTGGTCGATGGCACACGTGCCAGCGGAAACTCGCGGGTCGATTTCCATCTGGACGTTCCGCTGGCCGACACCAAAGCCACCGAAGTCACGGGCCATGTCAGCCTGGACGCGGCGGAGCTGTTGATCGGCAAGCTCGACACGCCGGTCAGCGACATCAGCGGCGTGCTCGCGTTTACCCATCACGGCGTCACCAGCGATCAGCTCACGGCGCGCTTTGCCGAGGTGCCGCTGAACCTGCGCATCGAAGCGCGGGAGGGTACGCACGGTGTGGTGCGCGGGCAGTTTGATTTTGAACCGCGGGCCGACGGCCAGGGCGCAAGCCGCTACATCCCAGAGCTGGTCCGTGATCGGCTCGCTGGTCAGAGCGCTTGGCAGCTTGAGCTGCCGATCGAGGACGCCACCAGTGCGCTGGTTCTCAGCAGCGATCTGCGGGGCATCGCAGTGGACCTGCCGGAGCCTTTGGCCAAGACGTCTGCGGCGGCGGTGCCACTGCGGCTGCGGATCGGTGCCGACAGCAAGGCGCCGCTGCGACTCAATCTGGACTATGCCGGCCAGTTCGGGCTGGACCTGATTCTGGGGCCGACGCCGGACGATGAAGCGGCCACCAGCGTGCTGGGCCTGCATGCGCGTGTAGGCGCCAAGGCGCCGCCAGCGAGCGCCGGGCGCAAGTTGCTGGACGGGCATCTGCAGTCCATGGACCTGATGCAGCTCGCGGCGCTGGTGTCGGGAGAGGGGGGAGGCCTGCAGCTGGATCAGGCCGAGCTTGATGTTGATCAGCTGCGTTGGCGCAATTTCGTCAGCGGACCTACGCACCTGCGCTACACGCCGAACTCGGCAGGTTGGCGCGTGCAACTTGCAGGAGAGCAGGCGCGAGGCCAGCTGGACTGGCTGCGCGAGGGCAACACCCTCAACAGTCGATTGGAATTGCTGGCGCTGCGCATCACCGAGCCCGAGACGGCCCCAGCGGGGGAAGTGCCCGCTACCGAAGTCCAGGTGCAGTCCACACCGCCTGTGGATCCGACCCAATGGCCGCAACTGAACCTGGACTGCGCGCAGCTGCAGCTGGATGGCAGCAGCCTCGGGCACCTGCAGCTGCAGACCGTGCGGATACCCGGCGGACAGCGCATCGGCAAACTCAATCTTGCGGGGGGGCTGGTCACGCTGGAGGCCAGCGGGCAATGGCGTCGGGCCGAGCAGCAGTCCACCGCCGCGCTGCGCTTCGATCTGGCAAGCACTGATATCGGCGCGCTGCTGAAGGCATTTCAGTACACGCCGAACCTGGAGGCCGAGCGCAGCCGTTTTGTCGGAGAACTGAACTGGTCGCCTGCCGCAGTCGGACTGGATTGGGAACAGGCGCAGGGTCACATTGCCATTGATATTGCAGAGGGCCAGTTGCGGGCCGTGCAGCCCGGCATGGGCCGCGTGCTGGGGCTGGTCAACTTTTACGCGCTGCCGCGGCGGCTGACGCTCAATTTTGATGATGTGGTCAGTCGTGGCCTGGGGTTTGATCACATCAAAGGCGGCTTTGATCTGGCCGCAGGCGTTGCCCAGACCCAGGACCTCAGCATAGAGGCGCCGTCGCTGCGCATGGAAGTGCGCGGCCGCGTCGGGCTCACCGCGCGCGACTACGACCAGCGCGTGACGGTCTACCCGGACGTGTCCGCCGGCGTGACCCTGGGTGCGGCCCTCATCGGCGGGCCGGCGGTCGGCGCCTTGGTGCTGCTGGCGCAGGAGCTGCTGGACAAGCCGCTG
>JBFJKG010000401.1:0-2596 GCA_041635075.1 Solimonas sp. | reverse complement strand
TGGATGCGTCGGGAGCACTGCGTTATGCGGTGGACGAAGCCGAGTGCAGCATCAACGTCGCGCTCAGCCGGTTGGCGCCGCGCTCGCCGGACTATGTGCAGCCATCCGTTGGTGAACGGGCCTGATCCGCACGCTTGATCATGGGCAAGCCACTCGACATCGCGATCATCGGTCTGGCCGGGGTATACCCGGGCGCGGCTAATGCGGCCACGTTCTGGCAGAACATCTGCGCCAAGGTCGATGCCATTACCGATGCGCCAGCGGACTGGACCGGCCCCTACTTCGAAGCCGACACCTCCGCAGACGACCGCATCTACACGACCAAGGGCGGCTTCCTCGGCGAACTGGCCCAGGTTGATCCCATCGAACTGGGAGTCATGCCCAGCGTCGCGGCGGGCAGTGATCCGGACCATCTGCTGGCCCTGAAGATGGCGCGTGATGCGCTGGCCGATGCCGGCTATCTGGCCGCTACCGGCGGCCGCGCCTTCGATGGCAAGCGTGCCGGGGTCATCATCGCCCGCGGCACCTACGGCAATCGCGGTCTGGCCAGCATGTTGGCGCGCGGCCTGTTCATGGACCAGATGATGGAGGTGATCCGCGGCCTGCGTCCGGACTTCAGCAATGAAGATATCCGCGCTCTGCAGACTGAACTCAAGCAGCAACTGCCGCCCTACGGCGGCGACTTCGTCGGCGTCCTCACGCCCAACGTCATTGCCGGCATGATCGCCAATCGCCTCGACATGATGGGGCCCAGCTACATCGTCGACGCCGCCTGTGCGTCGTCTTTGATCGCACTGGACGCCGCAGTCCAGGAGCTGGTCAGCGGCCGTTGCGATCTGATGCTGACCGGCGGCACACAAGCGCAGACCCCGCCACAGCTGTTCATCCAGTTCTGCCAGATCAACGCGCTGTCGCGCGACCGCCTGCGCCCGTTTCAGAAGGGCGCCGACGGCACGCTGCTGGGCGAGGGCTGCGGCATGCTGGTGCTCAAGCGGCTGGCTGATGCCGAACGCGATGGCGATCGCATCTACGCTGTCATCAAAGGCGTGGGCACCGCCTCCGATGGCAAGGCCAAGGGCTTGCTCGCGCCCCGTGTGGATGGCGAGATACTCGCGCTGCAGCGCGCCTACGCCTCCAGCGGCATTGATCCGCTGACCGTCGACCTGCTGGAAGCCCACGGCACCGGCACGCAAGTGGGCGACCAGACCGAAATCGAAGCACTGACCGCGGTGTTTGGTGGGCGCGGCGCGCAACCGCAGATCGCGCTTTCGGCCGTCAAGTCAATGATCGGCCACTGCCTGCCGGCAACTGGAGCGGCGTCGCTGATCAAGACGGCGCTGGCCCTGCACCACAAGACCCTGCCGCCGATGCTGTGTGACGAGCCCGACCCGGCGCTGCATCTGGAACGCACCCCGTTCTACATCAATAACGCAACCCGCCCCTGGATCCATGGCGGCGAAACGCCGCGGCGCGCCGGGGTCAACGCGTTCGGCTTTGGCGGCATCAACGCGCATGTTGTGCTTGAGGAATATGTCCCGTCCGTCGCGACGCACGCGACTGAGTCCGCAGCATTGAATGCACCCGCGGGCAGCGAAGTGCTGCTGCTGGCCGCCGACAGTCGCGAACAACTATTGGAGCGTCTCGGCGCGGCAATCGCCTTGCAGCAGGCACCGCAGCCGCTGAGCGTAGCGGAACTGGTGTGCGCAGCCAGCCGTTACGCCAGCGGCAACCAGCGCCTCGCGATTGTCTGCGACGGCGCCGCCGATCTGCTGCAGAAGCTGCAGCAGGCGCAGGACAAGCTCGGTACCGCCACCGCCCCGTTCAGGACCCGTAACGGCATCCACTACGGCGCCGGCCCGGTGCCCGGCAAGGTCTGCCTGCTGTTTCCAGGCGAGGGTTCGCAATACCCGGGCATGCTGGCGGACCTGTGCCTGCGCTTCCCGAAGGTCCGCGCCGGATTCGACTTCATCGAGGACAGCGCGCGCCGCCGTGGCAGCCGCTCACGCGCAGCGTTGCTGTTTCCGCCACCGACCGGACTGGAGCCGGCCCAGCGTGCGGCGGGCGAGGACGCGCTGCAGGCCATGGATATCGCGGCCGAAAGCGTGTTCGCAGCCAGCCTGGCGCTGCAGGCCCTGTACGACGATCTTGGCCTGCACTTCGATGCGATGCTCGGCCACTCCACCGGCGAGAACACGGCGCTCACCGCCTGCGGCCTGCGTCGTTACGCCTCGCGTCAGGAGCTGGCCGAAGCGGTGCAGGCCATGCACGGGCTCTATCAGCGTCTCGACGCTGAGGGCCAGATCGTGCACGGCACACTGCTTTCCATCGGCGGCCTGGACCCGCAGCAACGCGCGGCACTGCTGCAAGGCATTCCTGGCATGCAGCTGGCCATGGATAACTGCCCCAATCAACTGGTGCTGTTTGGCTCCGCCGAGGCCGCTGAGCGGCTGCGCGCACAACTGTCCGCGCAGGGCGCCCTCTGTCAGGCACTGCCGTTCGGCCGCGCCTACCACACGCCCCTGTTCAAGCCGATGGCAGATGCCATCCGCGGCTATTTCGCCGCGCTGGATTTCGGTCCCGGCCGCGTTCCGCTGTA
>JBFJKG010000400.1:0-2602 GCA_041635075.1 Solimonas sp. | reverse complement strand
GCCTCGGTGCTGATGTGGACAAAGCGGGCCACCCCGGCCTCACGGGCCGCCGCGAGCAATGATTCCGTACCTTTGACGTTGATCTGCCAGAACGCGCTTTTGGGGCCCCACTCCGATACCAGCGCGGCAGCATGAAACACGGTATCGCAGCCGTGCAGTGCGGCTGCCGCTACGGTACCGAGGTCAGCCGCAACGGGTTCGGCACCGAGCGCGCGTACTGTCGACTGTGCCCGCTCGGTGCGGGCTAGCGCGCGCACGGCAACGTTACATGCGCGCAGCGCTCGAATCAGGTTGCGACCCAGGTAGCCGGAACCTCCGGTCACGAACACGGTGTGCATTGTCCGGCCCTCAGAAAGTGATCAGGCCGCCGCATCGGGTGATGACGGCGGCCTGGGCGTAACCTGCGGCTGATGAGTGATGCGGCGCTAGCCCTCGACCAGCAGGCGATCGATTTCGGCGAGGTCCTGCTCGTTGAGCTTGCCGGCCGCCGATTTCAGGCGCAGCACGGCCAGCAGGTAGTCATACCGGGATTGATAATAGGTGCGCTCAGCGAGATACAGCTGCTGTTGGGCGTTGAGGACGTCCACTGCGGTGCGGGTGCCGACCTCGAGGCCGGCGGCACTGGCTTCCTGCGCTGTGGTGTTGGACAGCACGGCCTGCTTGAAGGCCTTGACCCGGGCGGCGCCCGTGACCACCGCCTGATAGGCATCGCGGGTATTGCGTTCGATCAGGCGGCGCTGGCCTTCATACTCGGATTCACGCTGCGAGCGCGTGGCCAGTGCCTGCCGTACGCCCGATTGCGTGGCGCCACCGGCAAAGATCGGAACGTTGACCTGGAACCCAAAAGACTCGGTTTCGCTCTTGCCTGAGAACCGGCTGCCGTCGCTGTCATTGTCCGAGTACTGCGCGGAAGCACCGACCGTGGGCAGATGCTGCGCACGCGCGATGCCGACCCCGCGTTCTGCGATCTCACGGTTGTACTGCGCAATCAGCAGATCGAGATTGTGCTCGCGTGCGGAGCTGACCCAGGCGCCGACATCGGCCGGATTGGGGCTCGGCAGCGGGAAATCGTCGCGCAGGGTGCTGACAGTATTGAGCGGCTCGGCAGTGATCTCGGCCAGCGCCTCCTTCGCGACTTCCAGCGCCTGTTCGGCCTGCAGGGTGTTGGCAACCGTGAGGTCATAGCGCGCCTGAGCCTCCTGGACATCGGTAATGGCTGACAGCCCGACCTCAAAGCGGCGCTTGGCCTGTTCCAGCTGACGCTCCACGGCCTTGTTCTCGGCCTCGGTGGAGCGCAGGGCGTCACGCGCCGACAGTACGCCGAAGTACGCTTCGGCCACCCGCAGGATCAGGTTCTGGCTGGCGGCGCGCAGGCTGGCTTCGGCAAGGGCGACCTGATCGCCGGACTGGCGCAGGCGCTGGATCGCGGCCCAGTCAAACACCGACTGATTGAGCGTGACAGAGAGCGTAGCGCTTGAGGAGTTGCGGTCGATCTCGGATTCCGGCTGCCCCTGAAAGGACTCGGTGCCGGTTTCGTTGGACTTGCCGTAGTTGTAACCGCCGGTGATCTGCGGCAGCAGCGCGGCACGCGCCTGGGGGCGCGCTTCGACGGTGGCGTCACGGGCATGTTGCGCGGCGCTGTAGGTGGCGTCGTTCTGTACCGCGAGATCGTAGACGCGCATCAGGTCATTGGCACGGGCGGTGCCGGACACCGTCAGCATCAGGATCAGCAGCGTGAAGGATGGGCGCATGAGACTCCTCATAAGGTTCTTCAATATCTGGCGACGGCGGGATCAACCTGTACCGACCATGCGTCTATCCCCCCGGCGACGCTTGAGACATCTGAAAATCCGCTCTGTTCCAGGTAGCGCGCCGCTGTCAGCGAACGCACGCCGTGGTGACATAAGACGGCGATGACCGCATCAGGGTTTAATTCCCCGACACGCGCGGGCAGCTCATGCAGCGGGATGTGCAGGGCCCCCGGCATGGCGGCGAGCGCCAGTTCTTCCGCGGTGCGCACATCGACCACTATACCGTCGCCGCGTTCGAGTCGGGCCTGCAGTTCATGCACACTGATTTCCTTCATGCGCGGCAGTATAGGGGCATGCGATGGCGGACTGGCGTGCTAGCGCAACTCGAAGCGGGTGGAGCCGATCAACTGTCCGCCTTCGGTGACAACCCGAACCTCCCAGCGGCCGCGGGCCTCGGCCGGAAACGCCTGCTTGTGGGTCCATGCGCGATACCCCTGCTCACGGCCGCCGTGTATGTTCAGGGTGATGCGGTCCACGATTTGCCCCTTGTGTATCCATTGGTGTTCGATGCGCTCGGCGAGCCCGCGCGGCGCACGTATGGCAGACCACACGTACAGGCCGTTGCGGCGGGCCTCGTCGGCATCAATCACGCTCAGTGCCGGTCCCGGCGTCTTGGTTGACACATCCACGGACTGCGTCACCTCGATCTGGCTCACTCGCAGCGTGGCGGGTGGAATGGCGCTGCGGAACTCCAGCACCGCGCCACCCAGCAGCAGGCCGAGGCTGATCGCCAGCAGCCAGCGCATGGCGCCGAGTCGCTGCAGCAGGGCGGCCCAGGCCGGCACGCTGAG
>JBFJKG010000399.1:0-2610 GCA_041635075.1 Solimonas sp. | reverse complement strand
TGCACGCTTGCTGGGCTGCAGGTTGGCGCGGCTCAGATCGCCCTGGTAGTGCGCGACCACGCGCTTGTCCATCAGCCGGAACCACAGGCTGGGGAAGTAGGTCAGCGGCACCAGCGTCGCGTATCCGGCCGGCAGCTGCGGCGCCTCCTGGAACGGGCGCAAAGACTGATAGCGCCGCGTCGGGTTGGCGTGATGGTCGGAATGACGCTGCAGCTGGTACAGCAGCAGGTTGGTAACGGTGCTATTGCTGTTCCAGGAGTGATGCGGCTGGCAACGCTCATAACGGCCGTCTGCCAGCTTCTCGCGCTTGAGGCCGTAATGCTCCAGATAGTTCACGTTCTCCAGCAGCGTGGCGCCGATCACCCCCTGCACGACCAGGAAGGCAAGCGCGCCCCAGCCCAACCACACGGTGAGCGCACCGAACAGAATCACGGTCATCGACCAGGCCTGAAGATTGTGGTTCTGCCAATGCAGCACCGGCTTGCCCTGGCGACCCAATCGCTGCGCCTCCAGCGCCCAGGCGGAGCGCAGGCTGCCGAGCAACGTGCGTGGCAGAAACTCCCAGAAGGTTTCGCCCATGCGCGCACTGGCTGGATCTTCCGGCGTGGCAACCCGCACGTGATGGCCACGATTGTGCTCTACAAAGAAATGTCCAAGCAGCATCGGCGCCAAGGTCACCTTGGCCAACCAGCGCTCGAAGCCTTCCTTCTTGTGTCCTAGCTCGTGCGCGGTATTGATAGCCACGCCGTTGACGATCGCGATCGTGGCCAGCAGCCCCCCGATCTCCCACCACGCCATGTTGCCGTTCACTGCGAGCCACGCCGCAAAGATGGTGGCGGCGTACTGCAGCGGCGTGAACGCATAGGTGACCCAGCGGTAGTAGCGCTCGCTCTCCAGCTTCGGAACCACGGACTCCGGCGGCACGGTATGGTCTTCGCCGACCAGATGATCGATCAGCGGCACGATGCCGTAAAAGAACACGGGGCCGAACCACCAGAACAGACCTGATCCGGTCAGCGCCACCAGCGCCCAGCACGCGGCCGGCAGCAGCGGGATTACCAAGCCCAACATCCACAGCGGGCGTTTGCTGTCTTTCCACTCGCCAGCGGCGATGGTTGCAGTCGTCATTGCTTCATTCCTCCAGTCATTCAGCCCCGGCTAGGGGTGCAGCTATCCTGTGCTTGGCGCGCTCAGCCCCCTTGTCATTTCCCGTCGAGTTGTTGTCATATCCCGACATGACTCCGGCACCGCAGCTGCCCGCCCGCTACTACGCCCTGCTCTGCCTGCGCGCGGCAGAACTGGGAGTGGACACCTCGCAATTGCTTCAGGATGCCGGGGTAGACGCGCGGCAAATGCAGACCGCGAACGGCCACATCAGCGCGGAGCAGGCCGACGCGCTGATCTGTCTCGCGGCCGAACGCAGCGGCCATGAGGATCTGGCTTTTGACCTGGCCCGCGGCCTCAAGCTCAGCTCGCATGACATCCTCGGTTACGCGATGCTCAGCGCGCCAAACCTCGACACCGCGCTGCGCCTGCTGGCGCGCTACTTCAGCCTGATCGCCCCCAGCTACCGCATGCAGTACCGCTGCGATGCGCAGCGCGCGGAAGCCACGTTTCAACCCGTGCTGCCGATGAGTCCACGGGGTTTGGCTTTCCACGCCGAAGCCATCGTCGTGGCGCTGTATGACCACGCCAACACGCTGCTGCTGGGCCGGCTGCCGGCCTGCAGCATCTACCTGCCGTTTGCGGCACCACCGCACGCGGCGCGTTACGCTGAGCTGAGTTCGGCTGTAGTGCACTTCGGCGAGGAGTCGCTGCCGGTCGCGCGCATCCGCTTCGAGAAGGAAACCGTGTTCCGGCCATTGGCGATGGCCGATGCCAATACCCTGCGCATGGCGGAGGAGCGCTGTGCGACGCTGCTCAGCACGATCACGCGCAGCGCCAATCTCGCGGACTGGGTGCGCATGATGTTGCGCGAGGCCGCCGAAGGCCAGCCGTCTCTGGAGGAACTGGCGACGATCCTCAATCTGTCTGCGCGCACGCTGGAGCGCAGGCTCGCCGCAGAGGACTGCGGCTTTCGCGAACTCGCGCGTCAGGCCCGTCATGCGCGCGCCTGCACCCTGCTGCGTGCCGGCCGCCTGGGGGTGACGCAGATTGCCTATCAGCTTGGCTACGGTGACGCCGCCAATTTCACCCGCGCGTTTCGCCGCGATGCCGGCATGTCCCCGAGCGAGTATCGCGGACAGGCCCTCGCCGGCGGCACCACGAGTGACGGCCACTAGGCGCGCATCGGGGTCGAGAACACATGCGCAAGAAACGGAGCGTTATCAGCGGCACGGACTCGCAGGATAGGCACACCCTGACTGCAAGCACGGAGCCCACCATGAACCCTGATCACCGCTGGCACGCTGTCCAGAACCGAGATGCCTCGAAAGACGGTCAGTTCTACTACGGCGTGCTCACCACCGGCGTGTACTGCCGGCCGTCCTGTGCCTCACGCCAGCCGCTACGCAAGAACCTGCGTTACTTTGACAACCCTGCTGCTGCGGAGGTTGCCGGCTTCAGGCCCTGCAAGCGCTGCCGGCCAAACCTGCCGGATGCCGAAATCAG
>JBFJKG010000398.1:0-2615 GCA_041635075.1 Solimonas sp. | reverse complement strand
GCTTGCAGGCGGGGGTGCAGTTCAAAGGACATGCTCGGTTAGACTCCGCAGATGATTGGGGGAAGCATCGCATGAAGCGCAGCGCACTCGTTGCAGGGGCGACCGGCCTGATTGGCCAAAATTTGTTGGAAAGACTGCTGAAGGATCCCGCATACACCGAAATTCGAGTACTGGCGCGGCGGCCTCTGGACCGCGAGCATCCGCGTCTGCAGGTTATCCAGTCCGACTTCGGGCGGCTGTCGGCATTGGGTGATGTCCTCGGTGCTCAGGATGTGTTCTGTTGCCTGGGGACAACGCTGCAGGCGGCGGGTTCGCGCGCGGCGTTCGAGGATGTGGACTACCGCATGGTGGTTGAACTTGCCCAGGCCAGCCTGGCGGCGGGGGCGCAGCAGTTTCTGGTGATCTCCGCTGCTGGAGCGGGCACGCTGTCGCCATCCTTCTATTCGCGGGTCAAGGGGCGCATGGAATCGGCGGTGTCGGCGTTGGGCTTTGATGCCGTGCACATCCTGCGCCCGTCTTTGCTACTGGGCACGCGCACCGAAAGGCGTCCGGCGGAAGATCTGGCGCAGCGGCTGTCGCCCTATCTCGCGCCGTTGTTTGTCGGGCCGCTGGCGCGCTACCGGCCGATCGCCGCGACCGAGGTGGCCGAATCGATGCTGGGCCTGGCGCTACGGGGTCAGCCCGGCGTCCACGTCCACCATCTGCCGCTGTCCGGCTAAGCGATGGTCTAGCCGATCGGGTCAGCGAGACGCTGCCGGAACTCATCGAACCGCTTGAGTTCCGCGGCGCCGGCCTCCGGGTATTTCAGATCCAGCTGACGCAGGCTGCGGACCACGATGTCCGCCACCGTGGCACGCATGTAGGGCTTGCTGTCGGCGGGTATGGCATACCACGGCGCCCACGGTGTGCTGGTTTCGCGCAGCGCCGATTCGTAGGCCGCCATGTAGTCCGCCCAGCGTTCGCGCACGTCCAGGTCTGCGCCTTCGAACTTCCAGTTCTTGTCGGGTTCGTCCAGACGGGCAAGCAAGCGTTGCCGCTGTTCCTCTGGCGAGACGTTGAGCCAGAACTTGAGTATTACCGTGCCATTGCGGGCCAGGTGCTTCTCATGGTCGCGTATCGAGGCGTAGCGCTGCTCCCAGAGCTCATCGAGCTTCTTCGGCAGATTGGGCAGGCGTTGCGGGCCGAGAAATTCCGGATGTACCCGCACCGCCAGCACTTCCTCGTAGTAGCTGCGATTGAACACGCCGATGCGGCCGCGTTGCGGTAGCGCCCGCGTAGTGCGCCACAGGAAGTCGTGGTCCAGTTCGTTCTCGGACGGGCGCTTGAATGAGGTCACCTGGCATCCGGCCGGATCGACGCCCGAGAGCACCGCGCGGATGGTGCTGTCCTTGCCGGCAGCATCCATCGCCTGAAAGATCAACAGCACCGAATAGTGGTTCTCGGCATACAGCGTGCGCTGCAACGCATCCAGCGCCTCGATGCTTCCGGCCAATGAATCCTTGAGCTTGCCTTTAGAGGGGGCATCTTCGGGGGGGCTGGTGGGCGCTTTCTCCACCCGAAAGTCGCCGCTGGCGTAGTACGGGCTATCGACGACGAACGAGAGGTCCTTGCTCAAGCCTTTACTCCAATGTGTTCCGGCATGCGCCTTCAGTTCGGTGGCCCGGGAACCACGTAGAACAGGATGGCGAAGTAATGCAGCACGCTGCCACCCAGCACGAACAGATGCCAGATGGCATGGTGGTACTGCAGGCGCTTCCACACGTAGAAAGCCACGCCGCCGCTGTAGGTGATGCCGCCCGCCAGCATCAGCGCGAGGCCACCGGGCTCGAGGTTATCGAGCAAAGGCTCTATGGCCGCGATCGCGCACCAGCCCATGCCGAGATAGATGGCCAGCGACAGTTTCTCGAAACGGCCAGTCGCGAAGATCTTGAACGCCACGCCTGCGATCGCCAGCCCCCAGGTAACGCCGAACAGGCTCCAACCCCAGGGACCGCGCAAGGTCACCAGCGTAAACGGCGTATAGGTGCCGGCAATCAGAAAATAGATCAGCGAGTGGTCGATGACGCGCAGGATGTGCTTGGCGCGCGGCAGCGGGATGCTGTGATACAGCGTGGATGCGGTGTACATCATCACCAGCGTGCTGCCGAAGATGCTGACGGCGACCAGATGCCAGGCATCTCCATACAGGCTCGCCCGAGCCACCAGCACCGTAAGCCCGATGATCGACAGCACTGCGCCGAGGCCATGGGTGATGGCGTGAGCGACTTCCTCTCCCATCGTGTACAGCTTGTCGGATATCGGCAGCCCCAGCACTTCATGTGGGTGATGGCTGCCGAGCCCCTGACTGTTCTCGTTGCTAATCGGCCTTCTCCACGTTGAGTGTCGTGCCGTCGACGCGGACCACGCGCACTCGGGTGCCGGCGGGAGCATCCGGGCCGGTAATCCGCCACTGTGAATCATCCACGCGTAGCTTGCCGACGGAATTGGTGATGGGCTCCGCCAGCGTGAAGTCGCGGCCTATATAGGACTGACCGCGCCGATTCAGCAGCGGTTGGTCGCTATCGGTCGCAACCGGCTTGAACTTATGCCAAGCCACCAGGGCAATCGCCGACAAG
>JBFJKG010000397.1:0-2616 GCA_041635075.1 Solimonas sp. | reverse complement strand
TTCGGAGAAGTGGCGCCTGCCCGCGCGTTACTACACCTTCACCGCCGCCGGTGGAATGGCCGAGTTCTACTCGCTGGATTCCAACCCGCTGACCGCGATTGTTCCCGATCTGAATCCGACCTGGAACTGGATCACCTATGGTGCCGCACAGCAGGAGTGGCTGACCGAGGCCCTGAAGACCTCAAAGGCTAAATGGAAGATCGCGTTTGCGCATCACCCTTACCGGTCCAATGGCCTGCACGGCAACGCCGGCAACTACGACGGCATCCCCGAGGCGCTGCCCATCACCAGCAATGGCGGCCCCTGGAAGCAGTTCCTTGAGCAGACCATCTGTGCCGAAGGTGTCGACATCTTCTTCCAGGGGCATGATCATGATTTGGAATGGATCAAACCGGTGGACAGTTGCGGCAAGACCCACTTCATCGTCTCCGGCGCAGCCGAAGGTCCGCGACCATTTGGCGACTCCGCGCGCAACGACACCTACTGGCAGGTGGACAACACGCTGGGCTTCTTCTGGTTCGAACTCTCGGAGACCCAGATGCGCGGCGCCGGCTTCACGCTGGATGCCGAAATGAAACTGCCGCTGGAAGGTGGGCGCCCCAAGCCAGCGTTCGAGCAAACGCTGAGCAAGCCTTAGTCGGCATCGCGCCGCCGGTGCCGGCCACGCCGCCTCAGGCGACGTGTGTCGGCGCCCGATAGGCCGAGATATCGCGGATCAGGTCATCGCCACTGAGTTGGGTGGCGTTCTTGCCGCCCAGGAAGCTGGTCAAGCCGGCCTTGTCGTAATGCGCCTTGATGCGATCACTCATCAGGCCGATGTATTCCAGATTCGGCATCAGGCGCAGGAACATCAGATGCCGGAAGGCCGCCATAGACGGCGCATTGAGCACGACCTCGTTCCACTCCTTGAGCGTGATCTGGCCCTCGAACCATTCGTAGTAAAGCTCATGCGAGAGAAAGCGGTTGCGCATCAGCAGCGCGACCTCGTAGGCCCAGTCTTCGCGCTCGCGCTTCTCTGAATCGCTCAGCTCCTTGGATATATGCTCGCGCAGTGCGAGCACGCCGTAATGCACATGTCGCGCCTCATCCTGGATGACGTACTTCAGCAATTGCTTGAGCAGCGGTTCCTTGGTGAAGTTGTACATCGTGCCGAAGGCCCCCAGCGCCAGGCCTTCTACCATGATCTGCATGCCGAGGAACTTCACATCCCAGCGTGAATCCGTCAGCAGGTCATCGAGTATCACGAACAGATTGTCGTTGACGGCGTAGACCTTCTGCATCTTGGTGTCCAGGTAGCGCAGGAACACCTCCAGATGACGCCCCTCGTCCATGACCTGGGTGGCGCCATAGAGCTTGCCGTCCAGCCACTGCACACTCTCGGTCACCTGCGCTGCCGCGTACAGTGCGCCCTGCTCGCCGTGCATGAACTGCGACAGGGTCCAGCTCGCCAGGTCGTTGGCGAAGCGCAGCTTCTCCTTGGGGTTGAGTTTGATGCCCTTGGCCGCCAAGCCCTCAAACGGCGGATAGTCCAGCGGCATCACTGCGGTGTCCGGGTTCTCCTGATCAACCGAGGTGCTCCAGTCGAGATCACGATCGCCGTTCCACTGGTTGGCGACGGCGCGCCGGTACAGGTCATACATCTCGGGAAACTCGCCCTGATAGGTCAGGTCGAAATGTGCCGCGTGGCCCGCCGCCATCGGCACCGCATCACCGCTGCGCCCCCGGCCCAGCACCAGACCGCGCATGACCGAAGGCGCCATGCTCGCCGCGACCTTGACGTTGCCGACCGACGACATCACCCGCAGGTTGTCGAGCGTGCTGTAAATGCGGTTCTGCGCCTTGGGCGGCAAGCCCGACAGCATGCGATCCATGGTGATCATTGCGTGTACTCCTGACTAGGCATCGACGGTCAGCGGACCGGTCGCACAGGCGGAACAGGCCAGTGTCCAGCCGCCGGCTCGCTCTACATCCGAAAGACAGTTGGGCTCATTCAGCAGCGCGTGGCCTTTGAGCACCTTGACCTTGCAGTGGCCGCAGCCGCCAACCGTGCAACTGAATTCCAGTTTCAGCCCAGCACGCAGGCCCGCGTCGAGGATCGACTCTCCGGGCTGCTGCGCGACCGTGCGCCCGCTGCGCTTGAACACGATGTCCTGCGCGGTGGTGGGCCGCGGTTGCACCCGCGGCGCGGCCAGAAAGCGCTCGCGGCGCACCCGGTCCGCGGGAAACCCCGCGGCGCGCAGGGCAAAGGCGCCGGTGTCCATCAATCCCTTGGGGCCGCACAGGAACGCCAGCGCCTGCGGCTCGGGCTGCAGGGCGCGCACCAGAGCAGCGGCGTCGGGCCGCGGATTTCTACCGGTCCATAACAGCGTCAACTGGAAGTGCGGATGTCGCGCCGCCATCTGCTCGAGCCGCTCGCCGAAGATCGCCTGCGCCGGGCCACGATTGACGTAGGCCAGCCGTATGACGCGCTGCGGATTCTGCGCCAGCGCGGTCTCGATCATGCTCATTACCGGTGTGATGCCGGAGCCGCCGGCGAGAAACAGCAGCGGCGCATCGGTCTGCTCCGGCAATACAAAGTCGCCGCTGGGCCCCAGCACCGGATAGCGGTCGCCGGCC
>JBFJKG010000396.1:0-2632 GCA_041635075.1 Solimonas sp. | reverse complement strand
GCCACACCGCTGGCGTCGAGGATATCGGTGCTGATCTCGATCTCCAGCCAGCTTGCGCTGCGGCGCACCACGATCCTCTCCTTGCTGATCAGATCCTGCATCGCCTGCTCGACGGCGTCGGACATGCGCTTGAGGGTTTCCGCCGCCCGCGCTGCCGCCGCGCCGCCTGCCGGTGGCGCGGCATCCGGGTCACGGCTGGCATCATGACTGGCGCTAGGCGGCTGGCGCGCCGGCTGCTCTGTCTCGAAGCCCCGAAGATTGACCGCACTGAACATGCTGTCGCTGGAGGCGCCTTTCTCCGGCCGGTTGCCGATCTGGACCGGCTTCATCGACTTCGGCGGCCCACCAAAGGCCTGCGACAAGGAATCGGCCAGCACCCGATACTTGCCCTCATTCACCGACGACACCGCGTACATCACCACGAAGAACGCCAGCAGCAGCGTGATCAGGTCGCCATAGGGAATCGCCCAAGCTTCATGATTGACGTGATCCTCATGCTTGTGTTTCTTGGCCATGACCGGATCAGTGCAGATAGCCCTTGAGCTTCGACTCGATGTTGCGCGGGTTCTCACCTTGGGAAATCGAAATCAGGCCCTCGATGATCATCTCCCGCACACGCGTCTGGCTGGCAACCACTGCCTTCAGTTTTGAGGCCATCGGCAGGAAGAATAGATTGGCCGATGCAATGCCATAGATCGTGGCCACGAACGCAGCCGCAATGCCGGTGCCCAACTTGCTGGGATCGGCCAGGTTCTGCATCACCGACATCAGGCCCAGCACCGCGCCGATGATGCCCAGGGTCGGCGCGTAGATGCCCATGCCTTCCCAGACCTTGGCGCCTTGCAGCTCCTGGTGCTCGCGGGTCTGCAGTTCGACTTCGAGCACGCTGCGAATGGCCTCCGGCTCGGCGCCATCCACCAGCATCTGCAGGCCCTTGCGGATGAACAGGTCCGGCTCTGCCTCGACCATGCCCTCCAGGGCCAGCAAGCCCTGCTTGCGCGCAATGCCGCTCCATTCAAGGATGCGCTCGATCAGTCCGTGGGAGTCCTGGCGCGGGGGCATGAACACCCAGCGCGTCATCTTCATGCCTTGCTTGAAGGTATCCACCGGCGTGTGCAGCAGGATCGCCGCGACGGTGCCGACCAGCACAATCACGAAAGCGGCTGGTGATACCAGCGCGCCTACGCCCGCACCCTTGAGAATGCTGCCGCCAATCAGGGCGATCAGCGCGAGCACCACACCGATTACCGATAGTTTATCCACGCGTCACCGCCAGCGAGCGCTTCCAGGTTTCCACCAGACCCGGGAAGTCCAGGATCAGGGCGACGCGGCCATCCGGCATCACCGTGGCACCAGCAATCCCGCTCAATCCGCGCAGGCTGGCACCCAATGGCTTGATCACGATCTCCTCGCGTCCGCGCACCTCGCGCACGACAAACCCATAGCGCTCGTCGCCAACCTGGGCCACCACCACATGCCGCGGTGGCGTGTCCGGGGTCATCGGCTCCAGCCACGGGTCGAGTGGGATCAGTCTCAGCGTGTCGCGGCGCGTGAGCACCACATCCCAGCGATCCAGCTTCTGCACGTTGCGCTGGTCGAGCTGGAATACGTCAGACACCGCAGCCAGCGGCAGCGCAAAGCAGCGGGCATCGCATTGCACCACCAGCGCCGGCAGTATCGCCAGCGTCAACGGCACGCGGATGCGGATGCGGCTGCCCTGCCCCAGGCGCGACTCGATCTGCACACTGCCGTTGAGGCCACGTATGCGCGACATCACCACGTCCATGCCGACACCGCGACCGGAAAGGTCAGACACCTGTTCCTTGGTGGAGAAGCCCGGCAGACACACCAGTTGCAAGCACTCCTCCGGGCTCATCTGCATCGCCGCCGCACGGTCGATGAGCCCCTTCTCGATTGCCTTGCTGCGAATGCGGTCAGCATCCATTCCGGCACCATCGTCGCTGACCACGATCAGGATGTGGTCACCTTCCTGCTGTGCCGACAGGCTCAGATGTCCGGCCGCGGGCTTGCCGCGGCGCACGCGTTCCTCCGGCATCTCAATGCCGTGATCCACGCTGTTGCGCACCATGTGGACCAGCGGGTCGGCCAGTGCCTCGACCAGATTCTTGTCGAGATCGGTGTCTTCACCGCTCATCTCGACTTCGACCTGCTTGCCAAGGCCACGCGCGACATCGCGCGCCAGCTTCGGAAATCGCGAGAACACCTTGCGGATCGGCTGCATGCGGATCTGCATCACCGCGCCCTGCAGGCCTCGGGTGATGAAGTCCAGCTCGCTGATGGCGTGCGTCAGTGCTTCCCCGCCATGAGTTCCGCGCAGCGCCTTCAGACGATTGCGCGCAAGCACCAGTTCCCCGACCAGATTCATCAGCTTGTCGAGTCGGTGCGTATCTACACGGACTGAAGACTCGGCCTCGCGCGGCGCTGTGGCAGCCGGGCGCGCAGGTTCCAGCGCAGCCGGCTGCGGAACCTCGCCGCTTTCAGTCGAACGCGCTGGTTCGGGTGCCACCGCAGCGGGTGCCCCTTTCTTGCCGTGCAACTGATCGAGCAGGGCCTCGAATTCGTCATCCGAGATCAGGTTCGGGTCGGCCGCAGCAGCCGTGGGTGCGGGCGG